>NZ_JBSXOH010000037.1:0-76783 GCF_056859355.1 Cyclobacterium sp. L-R | reverse complement strand
TGGCTGATTTTGAAGCGATTTCAGCACGTAATAGATTGTCTATTACATATTTCGGGTTTAAGAGAGCTAAGAACATTTCGCGAGGAATGAAGGGAGTGTACAGCACATTATTTTAGCGGCATTGTTGCCAATTTATTTTTGTAACAATGTTGCTAAATTCTCTACAAACATTTGCTCCAACCATTCCATTTTTTCAATATCTCTAAATCCGAATAAAATTAATCCACCTTTCCTGCTACCTTCTTTTTACTTGACATGTAAATTGTCTTAGACTGATTTGGTAAATCAGCTACTAAAGTACAACAATATTAAGCGGAACCTTGTTATTCTATCATACTGCTAATAATAGAAGCAGAAGGGTAAATATCCATATTTCCCTCTGCCATTATTTTTGAATAAATCGGATTATCTCCAGGCAATTGAAAAGCATTTATTATATATTGAATAGTCCATAGCTACCTTGTTATTGGCTATTCAAGTTGATTAAAACTAATGGAAAAGAAGGCAATAATCGTAGGTTCTGGTATTGCGGGCTTGGCAGCCTCAATCCGTTTATCTCTCAAAGGATATCAGGTAAGTGTGTATGAGGCAAATTCTTATCCGGGAGGAAAACTGTCAGAAATCAAGATTGATGGCTATCGTTTTGATGCTGGACCCTCTTTGTTTACCCTTCCCGAACAGGTTGAAGAGTTGTTTGAGTTGGCAGGAAAAAACACAAAGGACTATTTTCAATACAAAAGACTTGCCATTAATTGCAATTATTTCTGGGAGGATGGCACAAGATTAAGCGCCCATTCTGATGTAGATAAATTTGCTGATGAGGTAAACAAACAACTTGGGGAGCCGAAGGAAAACACAAAAAAGGCGCTAAAAAAATCAGCCTATATTTACCAACACCTTGCTCCCCTCTTTATGCATAGATCTCTGCACAAGTGGAGCACTTGGTTCAATAAAAATGCTTTTCGGTCCTACCTTAGAATGGGAAAACTTGGGCTATTCAGCACCATGAATCAAGCAAATTCCTTACAGTTCCATCATCCAAAACTAGTACAACTATTTAATCGATATGCCACCTACAATGGCTCAGATCCCTATCAAACACCAGCCACTTTAAACATCATTCCTCATTTGGAATTCAACAGGGGCGCTTACTTCCCTGTGAAGGGAATGCATGACATTACTTCCAGCCTGTATGGGTTGGCCAAAGAGCTTGGGGTTTCTTTTAATTTCAATCAACCGGTAGAAAAAATTCTAGTAAAGAACAATAGGGCCATTGGTATACAGACCCCAAGCGGCGATTATTTCTCCGATTTAGTGATCAATAATATGGACATGGTAACCGCCTACAAAACCATTCTCAAAGAGGAGGTCCAACCTAAAAGATTATTGAAACAACCAAAGTCCAGCTCAGCATTGATATTCTATTGGGGGATCAAGAAAAATTTCCCAGAGCTTGACCTTCACAATATTCTTTTTAGCAATGATTACGAGAAGGAATTTAAGACCATTTTTGATAAAAGGGACGTGTACAAGGACCCAACTGTCTACATTAATATCACCTCCATTCATAAGGAAGACGACGCACCAGATGGCTGCATGAATTGGTTTACTATGATAAATGTACCAAATAACCAAGGTCAGGACTGGGACAAGATAAAATCCAAAGCAAAAGAATTCATCATCAAAAAAATCAACAACACGCTAAAAACAAACATTGAACCATTAATTGAAGTTGAACACATTCTGGATCCTATAGGTATAGAAACCAAAACTTCCTCAGCGAACGGTGCCTTATATGGAAATAGCTCCAATAATAAATATGCTGCTTTTTTAAGACATCCGAATTACAGTTCAAAAATAAATAAATTGTTCTTTTGCGGAGGAAGCGTTCATCCTGGCGGGGGCATTCCATTGTGCTTGTTATCTGCCAAGATTATGGCCGACATGATTCCAAATGCTTAAGAATCGACCAACACCTTATACGATTCGTACAAACCATATACCTCACGAACGTAACGTACTGTGACATGGCCTTTGGCATAGCCACTTTTCACCCATGGGTCTCTGTAAACTTCTGGTTTTGATTTTCTCTCCAAGTAATAGGCTACATTTTCCCATCTTTTATTGTCTTTTCCATACTTGTAGGCGAGACGCCATGCATCCTGCACATGCCCATGACCTACATTGTAAGAAGCCAAAATAAATTTGATCCTTTCATTATTATCCGGAACCCTATCTAGCCAAAAGCCATCAAGGTATTTCAAATAATTTACTCCACCTCTCAAACTTTCATTGGGATTATTGGGATCATTGACGCCAAATCGCTGCAAGGTCACTGGCATTAACTGAAGCAAACCTACTGCACCAGCATAGGATACTGCCGAATGATTAAAACGACTTTCTTTATAAACTAGGGCAGCCAACAGACGCCAATCCCATCCCAACTTATCCGCACCTTCCTTGATTATATCATCGTACGCAGATATCCTATCCCCCGACACGGAGGAAAAGGCAGAAGAGGATCGATGGTAGCTATTTTTTTTATTCAAAAAATATTTATGGTATAAAATGGATTTATACCCAGTTCTATCTATTCTCTCTATCCACTCATTAATCTTACTTTCCAGTAGGGGTGCATTTTTTCGAATAGCCCAAGAAACAGGGTTGGGCTGACTGACCATAAGATTTACATCCAGCAAATCGTTATATGTCGCATTAACCAAAGCAATGTCATTGTCAACTACTGTGTAGTCAATTTCTTCTTGTATCACCTGATTGATAAGCTCTTCTAAACTGGTGTTTTTTTCTTCTATGGTAAGGGAAAGCGACAGGGAATCACTAAGTGACATGAGGCGTTCCTTATAAATGGTACCTTTTTTAATAAATACCTTCTTATTTGATAGTTGAATCAAGCTATCCACATGAGTGTGGTCCTTTCGCTGAACCACTACTGTTTCCATTGTATTTACAGGAGCAGTAAAGGAAGCATATTTCTTGCGTTCCTCATTGACCTCAAAATTGATGGCTACAATATCTGCCTTCCCTTTATTTAATAAACGGAAGGCATCCTCTAAATCATGTCTTACAATTAACCTTAGGTTTACACCCAGTTGGTTGGCAAGGTTCCTAAGCAATTCAAATTCGTAGCCCATGGTACGGCCACGGTAGATATAATAGCTGGTAGAAGAATTGTCAACAATCGCCCGAATAAATCCTCTTTTCTTTATGGCATCAAAGTCCAATTCTGCAGGATGTTCCCAATATTTTGGCACTTTCTTTTCTTTCACCTCTGGCTTACAGGAAGCCACTAAACAGGTAAAAATGACCAAGAAAAGGTAAGAAATATTGGTTTTTGACATAGAGTGGGCGCTCTAATCTTGCTTTGGTGAACTCAATTATAGGCTTTTATCCTTAATATACCAAAATATGCCCCGCAAAATGTAAATGTTGAATATCCTAATTAACCTTTTATTTTGCCTTTACATATCCGTATTCGCAAAATAAATTTTACCAGAAAGGCGCATTAGTTCTATTTCATTTTCCTTAATCGTATAAAGGGATTCTATCAATCTACTCTCTGCTTGAAGCCTGCTCACCTGGGCATCTCTAAACTCAAGGTAATTGGTAATCCCTAAACGGAACCTATCCAAAGTGATGTCTGAGCTTTCTACGGCTACCTCATAATTGATCCTTTCGATCTCTAAAAGTCTTTTGCTATTTTCGTAGGTATTATAGGTTCGCTGAAGATCGGACAACATTTGATTTTGATACTGTTCCATCAAATGCTTTTGATTATTGATCTGAATTTTGGCAGCCTGTATGCGCCGGTTAAGGGCTAGACCACTAAAAAGATTTAAACTAATGGTCGCTCCCAGGTTAATTCCTTGCTGTTGATTACTCAATAAAAAGCCCGCATCAGAATTTAAGGTATTGTCGATATAGGAACCATTCAGTGTAATTGTCGGTAAGCGCTGCGCCCTCAATTCCTTCAACTGCAGGTAGGCCACATTTTCCATTCTCTGTGTCACCAAGAAGGTTTTGTTTTCGTCGAAGGCACTTTCTTTAAGTTCTTCTAGAGAAAAAGAGTCCTTAATGATAATGGTGTCATTTACCGCAAAATTCTTTTCGGGGGAAATGGCCAACAATTCATTTAAATTTATTCTTGAATTTTGGATGACTTGCTCTTGAGAAACCAAGGCGGTAAGATCCGCATTGTAATCTACCTGAGCTGCCAAAAAATCCCTTTTGGACGCTCTTCCAAATTCATATTGGGCTTTGGCAATTTCCAGCCTTTCGTCAGACAGTTTCAAAGTGTGCTCAAGCACTTCATACCGTTGCTGTTCAAGTACCAATCTGTAATAAGCGGTGGCTATAGCCGCTACTGTATTTTCAATCACCACTTTGGCTTCCAACTCACTTACTTCTGCAAGTTTGCCCAAACGCTTCATCGCAACCACTGCATCGGCCCTAAACCCATAAATAGCTACAAGGCTATAATTATTGTTTCTAGTTTGTGCGTTGGGAATGATTCTTGGGTTTTCTGGATCACTTACAAAGGCCTGTTCAGTATCTTCTTTTCTGTAGATCCTGGTATTGTTCAAATCCAGAACCGGCATCAAGAGACTACCAGCTTGTTTTTTTTCATTTTCAGCCAATAAGACCTGGTTGCTGGCAATTTTAACGTCAAAATTGTTCTCCAAGCCAATCTCAACTGCCTTTTCAAACGTTAAAGATTCTTCCTGCTGTCCGTACATTTTGCAGGAAATCACCATCACCAAACCTAGCAATAAAAATTTCTTCATATTAAACTCTTGCTAATCTTCCTTGTTTAGAGGTCAAATAAGTATAAATACCTGGAATAATAAATAAGGTAAGCACCGTGGCCAGTAACATACCGCCAACTACTGCCACCCCCATGGGAACTCTTCCTTCCGAACCAGCCCCTAAAGCAAGTGCTATTGGTAAGATTCCCAAAATTGTAGATAAACTGGTCATTAATATAGGCCTAAATCTAGCTGCGGCTGCTCCTTCTATGGCCTCGGCTATAGGAATCCCCTGCGCCTTGCGCTGATTGGCAAACTCCACAATTAAAATACCATTTTTTGTAACCAGCCCTATCAACATAATAATACCAATCTGGCTAAACACATTTAGCGTAAAATCAAACAACCACAAGGAGAATAAAGCTCCGAAAATAGCCAATGGCACAGTAAACATAATCGTTAACGGATCCATAAAACTTTCAAACTGAGCAGATAACACCAGATAAATCAACACCAATGCAAAAACAAAAGCAAAAACCAAGCTGCTGGAACTGTCCCTATACTCTTTCGAAAGCCCTGCAACATCAGTGGTATAAGTTTCATCCAAGACCTCTGCAGCTATTCTATCCATTTCTTCCAAGCCAATCCCTACGGTTTGCCCCGGTGCCAGACCGGCCTGAACTGTTGCACTTACAAATCTATTGTAACGATAAAGCTGAGGCGGAGTACTTCTTTCATTGATACTAACCAGGTTGTCCATCTGTATCAATTGTCCATCTTCACCTCTAACGTATAACATCCTAAGGTTTATTGGTTCATTCCTATCCTCCAACTGCATCTCTCCTACTACCTGGTATTGCTTGCCATTCATGATGAAATAATCAAAGCGCTGGCCTGAATAACTGAGCTGAAGGGTCCTAGCAATCTCTTGTACAGATACGCCAATATTCCTTGCCTTTTCCCTATCAATCTCAATTTCAAGCTCAGGCTTGGTAAATTTAAGATTAACATCAGGAAAGGTAAATACCGGACTCTGCCCAACCTTGTCCATAAATACAGGAATGATTTCTTTCAATTTTTCCAGAGTCTGGGCCTGGATAACGTACTGGATGGGTAATCCTGCTCTCCTATCACCAATAGATGGTTCCTGAGCACCAAATGCTCTGACAGCTGTTTTATTTTTCAGGTAAACAGATACCTCATCAAAAATCTCCTGCTGACTTCTGTTTCGTTCAGAAGCGTCATTTAATATCACCCGAACGAATCCAGAATTGGTACTTGCTGTACCAAACCCAGGTGAAGTAACAGAAATTAAACCAGCCCTTTCCTCTTCGGGAATAATGGCTGATAATTCCTCCGTCATTTCGTCAATAATTCGATCCATATAACTAAAAGTGGCTCCTTCTGGTCCAGCCATATTGATTCTAATCTGTCCCCTATCCTCCAATGGAGCAAGTTCAGATGGGATATCGTTGAAAAGAAAGTAAGTACCAAATCCCATAACAGCTATAAGGACAAAAGACATCCACCTTACGTTCATAAAGGAAGTAAGCGCCTTTACGTAGACTCGGTTTAACCAAAGGAAAAATGGTTCGGTTTTATTGTACAACCAATTTTGACGCTCCCTTTTTTTCAAGAGTTTGGAGCTAAGCATAGGGGTCATCGTCAGTGCTACAAAGGAAGAAATAATCACCGCTCCTGCGACTACAACACCAAACTCTCTAAATAACCTTCCAGTGGTTCCGGTAAGAAATATTACTGGTAAAAAAACAGCGGCCAAAGCCACCGTGGTGGCTATAACTGCAAAGAAAATTTCTTCTGCCCCTTGCTCTGCTGCGGTTTCAGGGTCTTCTCCATTTTCTATTTTAGAGTAAATGTTTTCTAATACCACAATGGCATCATCCACCACTAAGCCTATGGACAATACTATCCCCAATAAGGTCAGCACATTGATTGAAAATCCAGCCATGTACATGATGAAAAAGACACCAATTAAGCTTATTGGAATCGTTAGTACAGGGATAAAAGTCGTTCGCCAATCTCTTAGGAAAAGGAAAATTATAAGCACCACCAGTAAAAAAGCGACGAAAATAGTTTGTTGCACCTCACTGATTGAATTTCTTATGTACTTGGTTGTATCAAAACCTATACCGAGCTCAATATCTTCCGGAAGGTCTTTTTTGATAAATTCCAGACGACGATAAAACTCGTCCATTATCTCAATACTATTCGATCCCGGCAGCGGAACCAAAGCAACACCAACCATCGGTACACCATCCCTTTTCAGAACGGTTCTTTCATTCAACGGTGCCAATTCAGCTTTTCCCACATCCTGAAACCGAACCACATTGTTCGCTTCTTCTTTTATAATCAACCTGTTGAATTCCTCCGGAGTACTCATCCGGCTCCTTGTCCTTACAGACAATTCAATGGATTCCCCCTCTATTCTTCCTGTAGGAAGCTCCACATTTTCACTTTGTACTTTGTTAAGTATATCCAAGGGGGTCACTCCATAAGAGGCCATTCTTAAAGGGTCCATCCTCAAGCGCATGGCATATTCCTTTTCACCCCAAATTCGAATTTCGCTGACACCATTTATGGTCTGCAGTCTTTCTTTGAAAATGTTGGTAGCAATATCAGAAAGCTCCAATAAACTGCGCTGATTACTCTGAACATTTAAAAAAACGATGGGCTGAGTATCGGCATCTTGTTTGGACACTATGGGAGGCTCCGTATCGGGAGGAAGGTTCCTCTGAGCTCTAGACACTTTGTCCCGAACATCATTGGCCGCTGCCTCCATGTCTGCTCCAATTTCAAACTCAACAGTTATGCTACTGTTACCATCGTTACTAATAGAAGTCAATGATTTTATACCGGATATACCATTAATGGCTTCTTCCAGAGGTTCTGTGATTTGGGCCTCAATAACATCTGCATTGGCTCCAACATAGGAAGTCCTTACATTGACTACAGGAGGATCTACACTTGGAAACTCTCTAATACCAAGAAAAGAGATCCCTATAATACCAAATATTAAAATAGTGAGCGACATCACTATTGACAACACTGGCCTGCGAATACTGATGGTTGATAAACTAGACATATTGTGCTATCAGTTCGTTAAATTAACATCCACGGACATTCCATCCCTTGCTTGTAATACTCCTGTGGTCAATACCAGCTCTCCTGGCTTCACCCCTTCTACCAGCTGAACCCTAGTGTCCGTTCTCTGCCCGATCACCACTTTTCTTGATTCAACAACCCCATTCCTGCTAATAAATACCTTGTACCCTTCTAATTCAGGAATAACAGATTCGGAAGGGACCAAAATGGCATCAGATACTTCATCTAAAACCAGGCGTACTCTGACAAACATCCCTGGGAGAAATTTTTTCTGTTTATTCGCACTTTTCGCCCTTATCTTAAGGGTACGTGTTGCCGCATCAATATTGGGTTCGATGGCATACACTTTCCCCTCTGCCTCATCATTGTTCACATTGGAACGGAAATAAATAACCGACCCTAATTTTATCTCATCTGAATATCGCTCAGGAATTGAAAATTCAATCTTTATAGGATCCACATTCACAATGGTAGCTATCAGGTCTGAAGTACCTATCACACTTCCTTCTGAGATTTGCCTGAAGCCTAACTCACCATCAAAAGGTGCTTTTATGACCGTTTTATTTAATTGCGCTTCTATCAAGCGCAAGTCTGCTAAGTTCGTATTGTATTGGTTGAGTACGATATCATACTCTTCCTGACTGATGGCTTCTTTTGTAAGTAATTGCTTTTGCCTACTCTCCTGACTTTCATAAAGTTTTTTGGTATATTCAAGTCGATCGTATTGAGCTTTTAACTCATCATCATTTAAATACAAGAGAGGCGTTCCTTTTCTTACAAATTGACCTTCCTGAAATGTGATTTTTTCCACCAGGCCTGCCACCTCTGGCCGAAGGTTTACAATTTCATTCGGGATTAATGTTCCTGTAATATTTAAACTGGTTTCGAGGTTCTCTTCCTTCAACTCTATAACTTCCACAGGAAGATTAGATTTAGCACTTTGTGCCGTACTTTCCGCTTGGGTGGAATCACTATTAGTAAAAAGACTCATTCTTGGATAAAAAAATATAAATCCAATTACCAATAGGATAATACCTATCAAAATGATTTTAGTTTGGTTTTTCATTCTGGAAACTAAAGTATTGTTTTACCTACAAATATGCTATAAAATGTAAATTCAATTGGTTGGCAGACTGAATAAGCTGGTAGTCAATATCATTCAGTAAACTATTAGAAATAACAACCGCAAAAGCTCTTATTTAATGCAAACCTCAACATTCATAAAGTTAAAGTAATCTAAATTAAAATCTTAAAGAAACAATAAAATTTAAGAGGTAAAACTAAGCCATTAATGGCAAAGAATCGAACGACATTTAAGTACTTCGAGGAAAATAACCTGAAATAAATTACAGATTGTCTTTGTTCTACCGCTATCAAGCTAGAGTAAGCTCTTTTATTGTTTTTCTCAATTTTATCTTTGATTAAACCTTAGCTCAACCAGGTTTTCTTTAGACGCTATAGCCCGATTGATTGGGGAAACATCATTTTATCACATCTTAATTAGCACTAAAAAAATTATTCTGAAGCATAAAAAAAGGCCACCCAAATAGGTGGCCTTCTTATTAATTGATTCTTTATAAATGGCTTAAAAAAGATATCTCAAACCAACCTGCATGCTCCAGGTTGTTCCAAAGCCACTGGCATTTCTAAAAGGAGTCATTGGCAAGCTGCCTGAAACTGTATTAAGGTTAAAGTTAGGTGTTGGACTTACAGATCCAGCTCTTGCAAGCAGGTTTTCAGCACCATTTAAATTGTCCTGAATTCCCCAATCACTATTTAGTAGGTTACCCAAGTTAACAATATCCAAACTCAATTGAACGGTGTTTTTCATTTTACCGAAAGTTTGAGAAACATCCTGCAATATTCTGATATCAAAACGGTTTAACCAAGGGTTTAGGAAAGCGTTTCTTGGCAAGTATCCACCTCTGTATTTGCTTAATCCATTTTCCTCAACATAAGCATCAAATGCTGCTCTTTGCTCTTCAGCAGTATACACTACATCGTCATCATCAGTAATATCCACAAAATTCATGGTAGAAGAACTTTCAGGAAGGTAAATCAAATCTCCTGTTATACCATCTCCATTAAAGTCATTACTATAAACATAAGAGAACCTTCCTTGGTGGGCACCATTATAGTACATACCGATAGTAGTTGCCAATGCATTTCCATATTCAAACCTGTAACTCACACTTCCGACTATTCGATGAGGGATAGCGAAATTTGAGATGTGCAACATTTGATCATTTGGACTATTGATCGTAGGGCTTGCACCCCATGCAGAACTCGCATTGGATCCATCGTTTGCAGTCACGTCTTTTGCAGAAGAATAAGTATAGTACAAAGATGCACTTAGACCTCTATGATAAGGCACTGACAAGCCTACTGTTCCACTAAAGCTTCTTCCTTTAACATTGGTATTGGAAAGTACTGTGGCATTGTTTCCACCCATTACACTGTTATAAGCTGTACTTTGGCCAGGAAGGAATATTTCTCGGTTGTCACCATAATCATCTTGGGCATTGCTTGCGCCATAATTCATGGTATTGTTAGACCTGATTCTGTTGGCTCCGTATTGGAAAACCGCATTGATATCCTTGGTATACAAGAAATCAGAAGTCAATAACAATGGCGTGTTTGGAATTTGATAATCCAAGCCGAAACTAGATCTCCACACCATAGGCATTTTAAAATCAGGATCAACCAAAGCAAAAGATCCAGGAGCTCCTTCTGTAGGTGAAGAAATAAATACATCTTCAGCTCCTTGCGGTACATTTTCTACATAGTAGTAACGCTCAGGCTGGAAAGTAATATTATCAATCCATCCTTCTACTTGCTCATAGCTTCCCGGTTCAACATTATTTTGAATCACACCAGCATTGGTAGGCATATTGGTCAACCAAACAAATGGAACTCTTCCTGAGAATACGCCGGTACCTCCTCTTAAGGTAAGCGAACGGTCTCCGAACACATCATAGTTAAAGCCAAATCGCGGAGAAACCATCAATTTTGATTTTGGCCACATTCCCGAATTGTAATTCGTAGGCATTCCAAACTGATTGGTCAGTGTAATCTCATTGATAGATGGATTAGGGGTTAACTCATTAAGGTAAATAGGAAGTTCTGCACGCAGACCAAATGTAATGCTAAGGTCATTGCTAACTGCATATTTATCTTGAGCATAAAGTGAAGCCAAACCAAAATTAACCCTTGAATAGGTGTCTTTTCCTGCATATGGGTAAGTCAAGCCAAACATGGTAGGAGCTACTTCATTGGCGGTACCTGTAGATAGAAAATCAGCTACTGATGCATACCTGTAATAAGAGGTTCCCATTCTGGTATAACTGTTACCAAAATTCTGAATTTCAAAGGCAGCTCCCATGGTGATGTTGTGCTTACCTTCTACATAGTTCAGGTTATTGATAATAGAGTAGTTATTATTAATAACATCATTATTAAAGGTAAACAACTCTGTACCGAAGGATATATAATTCATTGAACCTTTATCCTTTACCAAGTTTCCAAAACCATCATCTATCATACTACCACCATCCCAGATATCTACGAATGGGAAAAGTTGGTCAGAAGGTGAAGTTCTTTTGTCTTGAATTTTTGAATAGGTAGCTAACAATTGATTTGACCAGCTCGGATTGATATAACTGTTCAATTCTGCAGTAATGGATCTTACTGAATTCTCAAACCCATAATTCCCATTTTCAAAAGTGATTGCATTCTGGCTAACTCTAGCTCCATTTGGCCAAGGAGCTCTTGGACGAGGACCTGAGGTGGCATTGGCCAACTGGTTGGAAGTACCAATTACCTGATTGTACCTGACAGCAAGCTTATTTCTCTCATTGATATTCCAGTCAATCCTCGCAAGTAGTTTCGTACTGGATTGCTTTGCTTCGTTGGCATAGCCTTCATATCTTCCTGGGTCGTAGCCCCATTGGTTGATCAGGTGATTTTGTACAGCCTCCAAGTCTGTTCTTGTAGGTCTGGCGATGTTATTTTCCGGATCAGCAATACCATCTTCAGATGGTCTCCAAAGGTTCACCCCGGAAGCATTGGCCCCAGTTAGTATTTCCCTTTCAGCGTTCACAAAGAAGAACAATTTGTTTTTGATGATTGGTCCACCCAATCTAAATCCAAAGTTATTAGTTGCCGCATCTACCGCTTCCAATTCATTGTCTCCAATTTTATTCCCTTGAAGAGATTGATTTTTGAGGAAATAATAAGCAGAACCTTCGAAGGTATTTGTACCGCTTCTCGTTACTGCATTGATTCCTGCTCCTGTAAATCCACTTTGAAGCACATCATAAGGAGCTATATTCACTGTAATTTCTTCAATTGCATCTAGTGAAATCGGCTGAGAATTTCCTCCTGGAAGAGGGTCTCCACTTAGTCCAAAACCATTATTGAAATTGGCTCCATCAATTTGTAGGTTATTGTACCTGGCATCTCTACCTGCAAAGGAATTTCCGCTAGCCTGTGGGGTCAATCTAGTAAACTCCAGTACACTCCTGTTGATTTGCGGAAGATTTTTTAATTGTTCGTTCGAAATGTTAGTAGCAGTACCTGTCCTGTTAGCAGTAAAATCTGAACCTCGAGTTCCTTCGACTACAAACTCTGTCAATTCAGTATCTCCATCAGAAAGGGCAGCATTAAGGTTGTAAACCTCCCCTAACCTCAATACTATTCCAGTGAATAGTTGAGACTCAAAACCCAGATAGTTAATTTCTATCGAATAAGGTCCTCCAACTCGTAAATTGGGTAGATTAAACCTTCCATCCAGATTGGTAACCGCTCCATACACAGACCCAGAGGGTTCGTGAGTTGCTTTTACCGTTGCACCTATCAGTGCCTCTCCATCATTGTCAAGAACCGAGCCCTGAACGGAACTGGTAGTGACTTGCCCATAACTGCTTCCTATAGCTAGGAAGAGTAATAGCACAACAAGCATTCTCTTTTGTAACAGTTGCTTCATTTTCAAATATTTAATAGGTATAAATAAATAATAGAATTACAAATCGGATTGGCTATAATGGGTACAAATATAATCTTAAATTGAAGCTATAATGATAGCTAAACATTAAGTTTTTAATTTGAAACAGCAAAATTAATTAACAAATTCCTAACATAAGAATTTAGAAGGAAATTTTTTATTTTAATTCACTAACTGGTCAGAAAAAAATTTTAAGCTGTTTTTTTAATATTGACTTTAAGATTGTTTCTTAGGCACTTTTCACATTTTCTGTTTTGAATGGTTAATGTAAAAAAATCACTTTAAAGGCCAGAATCAATTCCCTCTACCAAATAAAACTGTAGGCTTTTTAAGTAATTTATTTCATATAAACTCATTACCTTGAACATTAAAACAGTATCAGAAGCATTACCTGTTTAATTAAAATTCATTTACTTAGAGGTCTTTTTCGAATATTTCATAAAGTAAAAGACAAAAAAAACAACTCCAACTACTTCTGATATATTATACTATTAACTACCTAACTCTCTGATTGGTTCGAATTTAAGTTAAAATTAAAAATATTGAAATTTTACGAAATGCGCAAAAAAGAAATCCTATGGTTATACGTATTCCTGTTTGCAGCCCTAGCAGACATCTCAATGATCATTAATTCTGAAACCAGCTACAGGTATTTCACTAAACCACTGATAATGATTGCTTTGCTGATGTATTTCTTGCAAAGCACAAGGTTAATCAAAGATAGCTTGTTAAGAACTGCTGTTTCCGCCGCGTTGTTCTGCTCCTTCTTAGGGGATGTTTTGCTGCTAAACAACAACTTATTCTTATTCGGGTTGGGAGCCTTTTTTATGACACATGTTGGTTATATCATAGCATTTAAACTAACCCAAAACCATTCTTTTAATCTTCTGGAAGTGAATTTTATAAAAATGTTTATTTATAACCTTCCACTTTATATTGTGGCGGCCCTTATTTACTTTTTGATTCACTCACAGTTAAATGAGCTAAAAATACCAGTTATCATATACATAATGGCCATTGTCATGATGGTGACAATGGCCAGAGAAAGGTATGGAAGAACCAATAAAACCAGTTTTTGGCAACTGTTTATTGGTGCAATTCTCTTTTTTACTTCTGATAGCCTATTGGCCTTGGATCGATTCTTTTATCCCATAGTAGATGGAGACCTTTTTATAATGGGCACCTACATACTGGGACAACTACTGATCGTCATGGGCATAAGAAGTCACCTATTACAGGTCAAAAGCTCCCAATAGTAAAATTTATTCTTTTTCTTTTTCCTTGATGTTTAATGACAATTCAACGAGTTGCTCTGCAGAGATAGTACTTGGGGAATTGATCATTACATCTCTACCTGCATTGTTTTTAGGGAATGCGATATAGTCTCTAATAGAATCTGTACCTCCAAATATGGCACACAGCCTGTCAAAGCCAAAAGCAATTCCACCATGTGGGGGAGCCCCATATTCAAACGCTTCCATTAGAAAGCCGAATTGAGATTGTGCTTCTTCCTCGGTAAACCCAAGGTGCTTAAACATCAATTGTTGGGTTTCTTTGTCATGAATCCTAATAGACCCACCACCTATTTCCACACCATTAATTACCAAATCGTAAGCATTCGCTCGAACTTTTCCAGGATCCTGATCAAGCAATACCATGTCTTCCTTCTTAGGAGAAGTAAATGGATGGTGCATGGCATGATACCTTGAGGTTTCTTCATCCCACTCAAGAAGAGGGAAATCAAGTACCCATAAAGGTTTGTAGACTGATTTGTCTCTCAGCCCCAATTCATCACCCATTTTCAACCTTAACTCAGACATTTGTTTTCTGGTTTCTTTTTCAGTACCTGAAAGCAATAATATTAAGTCGCCGGCTTCAGCCCCGGTCTTTTCAGCCCATGCTTTAAGATCTTCTTGGCTGTAAAATTTATCAACAGTAGATTTGAAAGATCCATCTTCATTGCACTTAACATAAACAAGTCCTTTGGCACCTATCTGAGGCCTTCTAACCCAATTGGTAAGGGCATCAAGTTGTTTACGGGTATAGGATGCAGCTCCTTTTGCGTTGATTCCAAGTACTAGTTCTGCATCATCAAAAATGCTAAAACCTTTTCCTTGAACTAAATCATTGAGCTCTACAAATGGCATCCCAAACCGAATATCCGGCTTATCATTTCCATACAAACGCATGGCTTCTTCATAGGTCATGCGCTCAATATTGCCCAGTTCCATGCCTTTCACTTCTGTAAAAAGGTGGCGAACAAGACCTTCGAATACTTCCAGAATATCTTCCTGCTCCACAAAAGACATTTCACAGTCAATTTGTGTAAATTCAGGTTGTCTGTCAGCCCTAAGATCCTCATCTCGAAAGCATTTTACAATTTGAAAATAACGATCAAAACCGCTGACCATTAATAACTGCTTAAATGTTTGTGGAGATTGTGGCAATGCATAAAACTCACCACCATGTACCCTACTTGGGACTACAAAATCTCTGGCTCCTTCAGGTGTAGATTTGATCAACACGGGTGTCTCCACTTCCATGAAGTCCATTCCATCCATGTATTTCCTGGTTTCTTGCATCATGCGATGCCTAAGTTGGAGTTTTTCTCTCACAACATTACGTCTAAGATCCAAATACCGGTATTTCATCCTTAATTCTTCACCACCGTCGGTTTCATCTTCGATAATAAAAGGAGGTACTTTGGCCTTATTCAATATCTCTAATCCACTTACGCGGATTTCAATCTTTCCAGTAGGAATTTTATCGTTTTTGGAAGTACGTTCAATTACTGTACCTTCAGCCTGTACGACAAACTCACGCCCTAAGGTGCTTGCACTTTTCAAAAGTTCGGGGGCAACATCACCTTCTTCAAAAATCAGTTGGGTAACGCCATATCGATCCCTTAGGTCTACCCATACTAATCCCCCTTTATTCCTTACCCTTTGCACCCATCCGGAAAGTTTCACTTTTTTATCCAAATCCTCCAGACGGAGTTCTCCACAAGTATGTGTTCTAAGCATTGAATTAGATTTTTATTTGCAAATAATCGCCAAAGATAATGATTCAGTCTAGAGATTGCTATTTTTAAGTGCAAGATAAAGCAATACATTATAGGATATTCACGTTTTTACCTAGATATTCATTTTAAATGTTGCAGGAAAAAAACGTATATTCGCAAAGTCTGTACTGCTTGTATTGCAATTTACTAAGAATACCAACTTAAAATAACCCAAAAAATATAATTTACCCTTGATTTTATGAAAAAATATTGGACTTACGGAGGATTGTTAATCATTATCTGCATTGCTTTCTGGATTTTCAGCGGAAATGACTCTCTAGTTCAGGAAAATGATAGGCTGGAAGTAGAAGTAGAAGAAATCATACCAGAAGAAGAAAACTTATTGTACGGGATTAATGTAGATGATTTGGACATTGTTGAGGGTATAGTGGAGCGAAATCAAACCCTGTCGACACTTCTTGCACCTTTCAATGTACCTTACCAGATCATCGATGAGATTGCAAAAAAATCCAAGGCAATTTTCGATGTTAAAAAAATCGCTTTCAATAAAAAATACACCGTATTAACACCAAAAGACTCTTCTCAAGCTCAATTTTTTATTTACGAGCCCAACAGAACAGAATTTGTCGTTTTTAATCTTGGACAACCGGCTATTTACAAAGAAAACAAGCCGATGGAAATCAAGAATAGAGAAATAGGAGGTACAATTTCTTCCTCCTTATATGTAAATATGACCGAGCTGGGATTAACGCCAGATCTTATTGACCAATTTGCTGATTTGTACGGTTGGGTAGTAGACTTTCAAAGATTACAAAAGGACGACAAGTTCAAAGTCATTTTTAAAGAGCAGATTGTAGATGATCAAATTGTAGGCATTGAGGATATAGAAGCGGCTTATTTTGAGCACATGGGACAAGGTTACCATGCTATTCCTTTCGAACAAAATGGCATTATTTCTTATTTTGATGAAAAAGGTAACAGTCTTAAAAAGGCCTTTCTAAGGGATCCTTTGAAATTTTCAAGAATAAGTTCAAGATATAGCCTGAGCAGATTTCACCCTGTACAAAAAAGATACAAAGCCCATTTAGGAACTGATTATGCCGCCCCTAGAGGTACAGAAATTCGTTCTGTAGGTGATGGAACCGTTCTTGAAGCAACTTACAGAGGGGGCAATGGGAATTTTGTCAAAATCAGACACAACGGAACCTATACCACCCAATACCTACACATGTCCAAAATTGGTAATGGCATCAAAAAAGGCACAAGGGTAAAGCAAGGTCAAGTAATAGGCTATGTAGGAAGCACCGGCTTGGCAACTGGTCCTCACCTTTGCTTTAGATTTTGGAAACATGGCAAGCAGGTTGACTGGTTAAGAGAAGAAATCCCACCGGCAGAACCGATTGCAGAAGAAAATAAGCTGGCATTTGAACAGGTAAAATTAGAGAAGATCAACAAGCTTTCTTCTATCAATTATACTGAGGTTTTACCTCTTCTCACCAGTAATTAATCTTTTATAAAGTCAATCTAAAAAAGTTTAAAAAATACCCAATATTCGAATTTATTGTCATTCCAACAGGGTGCCCAAAATGGGGAAAGTACCTTCTATTAACTGATTAAACCACTTCCAAAGGACGGAAAGGAATTCCTAATGTAGTGTCCGGGAAGGGGTAATGTAGTTCTATTCTTACTTTTCAATATATTATCAAAAAATATAGATGAAACCTAGGGTGCTTTTAATTAATAATTACTCAATGGATCGGGCTTATTCCCTTTGGGAAAAAGGCCAGAGTGGCAGCCATCATGTCTGGGGAAAAGTTGAACTTGACCAAAGAGGGAAGGTAGAAATGATCGTTTTCCCCCATGAAAAATATAAATTTCTAAATAAGATTGGAAAGTTATTTGGGATAGGCCATTTGGATCAGCAAATCAGAGTTTTGTTAAATCTTAATAGCTTTGACATTCTGTATTCTCCCTATTCAAAATCAAACACCAAATTATTACTCATTTTAAAAGCCATCGGTTTATTTAGAAAGCCTATGGTGGTCACTATCCATCAGCCTTTCTGGATGGGGAAAAATGAAAATAAAATCTTTCGCTGGTACGCAAAAAAATACATACTAACCTACGATGCCTCTATTTTTTTGAGTAAACCACTTTTAGACAAAACCATCAAACGCTTAAAGATTCCGGATAAATCAAGTAAGGGAAAATTCAGTTTGGCACAGTGGGGCCCTGACATCACCTATTATGAGCGTTATTGTTTAAAACGAAAGCCATTTGAGGAATGTGAATTCTTTATCAGCGCAGGACATACTGATAGGGATTTCGAGACACTGATAGAGGCATTTAGAGGCCTTGATTATAAATTAAAAATATTTTGTACGCCAAAATCAATTCCTAAGACTGTGGATATACCTCCCAATGTTGAGGTAAATTCGCAAGTCCTCACTTTTCACGATTTGATCCCTTTTTACCAAAGGTCCTTAGCCATATTAATACCACTTAAATATCCACACTTTAAAGAAGGATGCCAGGGAATGACCAGCATACAAGATGTTGTATCATTTGGTAAGCCCATGATAATGACAAGAAACCCATGTTTAAATTTAAATGTTGAGAAGGAAGGAATTGGTTACACGGTAGCCATGTACGATATCGAAGGGTGGAAAGAAAAATTAAAAATATTGAAGGAAAATAGGACATTTGGAATGAAATGGGTAAAAATTCACAGTTGACTTTTAAGCAAAAGTTTAATTCTGAAATCTTTGCTTCCCATCTCGAAAAGATCTTTCTATCCACCTACAAAAATAAAAAGGGTTGATAAATTCCACCTCTATTTTTTTATGCAATTAGAGGAGGTAATAGTAAATAGGTACACTTCAATACATAAATGTAGGTATTTAAGCAGAAGATATGGATAACATCAGCTTTTCTAAGGAAGAACTAGCAAGGTATAACAGACACATCATTATCCCGGATTTCGGAATAGAGGCACAAAAGAAACTGAAAAAAGCCAGGGTCTTGGTCGTAGGTTCAGGAGGATTGGGAAGCCCCTTACTACTGTATTTGGCAGCAGCGGGGGTAGGAACAATTGGCATCATAGACTTTGACATTGTAGAAGACAGCAACCTGCATCGACAAGTGTTATTCGGTGTAGATGAGATCGGTTTACCAAAAGTAGAAGCTGCAAAAAAAAGAATAGAGGGCATCAATCCATATATCACTATTAATGCTTACAATAAGAAATTAACCAGTGAAAATGCTTTGGAGTTGATTTCTCAATACGATGTAATAGCAGATGGAACTGACAATTTCCCCACAAGGTACCTAGTTAATGATGCTTGTGTATTGTCAAATAAAACGAATGTTTATGCCTCAATTTTCCAATTTGAAGGACAGGTCTCTGTTTTTAATCATTTCGATGAAGGTGTTAGAGGCCCCAACTATAGGGACTTGTACGAAACCCCTCCACCAGCAGGCCTTGTTCCTAGCTGTGCAGAAGGCGGGGTCCTAGGCGTTTTACCAGGCATCATAGGAAGCTTGCAGGCCCTTGAAGTTATAAAGGTGATTACAGGTGTAGGTGATGTGCTCAGCGGAAAACTATACACTTTTGACGCTCTATCCTTTCAGGCACATACATTCAAGCTGAAAAGGAAAGAGAGCAATCCTTTGAATGGCGCAAATCCTTCCATTACTGCTTTAATAGATTATGATCAGTTCTGCAATATTGGCAATGAGCAAAGAAAGATTAAGGAAATAGATGCTTATGAGCTGAACGCCTTAATCGAAGGGGAAGAGCTGTTTCAGTTAATAGATGTTAGAGAACAGCATGAGTTTGATTTAGAAGATATCGGGGGAGAATTAATTCCTTTAGGCGCGGTTTTAGATAAGGCTGACAAAATTAAGCGGGACAGAAAAGTAGTAATTCACTGCAAAATGGGAGGAAGAAGTGCCAAGGCTATACGTGATCTTGAAGATCGATTTTCCTTTGACAATTTATACAACCTAAAAGGTGGAATAAACAGTTATTTAAAACAATACAAACCAAGATAGACCCAGGTATTTGAATATGAACTGAATTGCCCCTTACTATTTCATTTCCAATAATTTATGCACTTACAATACGGATAAAATTGATAGGCATCCAAAGCAGATATTTAGTTAAACCCGAAATATGCAATAGACAATCTATTACGTGCTGAAATCGCTTCAAAATCAGCCACTTCGTTGCTGTTTTGATATTTCACCATAGCGGTGCTATGCTAAAATATCCAAACAGCCTGATTTTCTTGCGATTGCAACACTTCCCGTAAACACGGGACAGGCTATCACGAATCCAATTACATAATCCGGGTTAAAAGAACAAACCCCTTAGTATTTGATTACTGAGGGGTTTGTTTTTAATAAAAGCACAATTTCCAAAATTGGATTTGCTATTCTTCTTTCTTAGACCAATTCTTGTTTAGTTTTGGTAAGCTAAGCTCAGTGCGACGATTGAGCTGGTGCATTGAAGGTGTACAAGGTTTATCTACGCAGTCATTAACCGGTTTCTCTTTGCCGAAAAACTCATAGACCATTCGATCTGAAGCGATTCCCTTGTCTTCAAGGTATTTTTTCACAACCAAAGCTCGTTTTTCAGATAACTTTTGATTGTAAGCATCGCTGCCTCTATTGTCTGTATGCCCTTTAATTTCCAGTCTTCTTTGAAGCATTTCTCTTAGCAATAAAGCTACTCTTTCTAAGGCCATCATGTCCTCACCATCGAGGGTAGCTTTGTCAAAACCAAAGTATATAGTAGGCAATTCTACTGGCAACTGCACATTACTTATATCACATAGATCAAGGTCAGCCATTTCAGGCGGAAGGTTATATGCTTTTCCTTCCTCTGGGAAAGCCAATAATAACAACTCCGTACGCCTATTGACCTGATGTTTGTTTTCTGGACAAGGAACACCATCTCCACAGTCGTTGGCAGGTTCTTTTTCCCCAAACCACTCTGCTTCAATTCTAGATCTTGCTATTCCGTATTTACCTAAATAATCTCTTACCGCATCTGCTCTTCTTTCACTAAGGGCCTCATTGTAGGCATCACTTGCACGTGAATCAGTATGAGAACGAACAGCTATATTCAAAAATGAGTAGGACTTCAAAAGCTCTGCAACTTTATCTAGGGAAGCTTCCGCATCCTCTCTTATTGATGAATCGTCTAAATTATAAAACACCAAATCAACGTAAGCAGTGGTATTATAAGGAATACGTACCATTTGATAGGTCTTTTCCAGAGAGGCTTCTTTCAGCCCCTTGGTACTCAATTGCTTGTCATGAATGGTGAAGTATCCTTCTTTCTTGATTACCAGTTCCAAATCTTCTTCAGGTGCTATTGATGCTTGTAGTTTCCCTTTCCCATCTTGCTTTACATCCACTATGGATCGATCCGCACCTTCCATAAGGTTAACCTCAAATGTGCCTGTCAATAGCTCACCATTACAGCCTAAAATCAAAGCCTGGAAATCTTTGTAAAGTGTTTCAACTTCAAAAATATCATCCCATCCTTTACTTTCAGGCCTGTTGGAGGAAAGGATGGTTTTATTATCAGAGGTAATGAAAAAACCGAAATCATCTTGTGGTGAATTATATGGAACGCCAAGATTTTTTAAGCCTGAAAAACCATTTCCTGAAATATAGGTTTCAAACAAATCAAGACCGCCTAAACCAAGATGCCCATCAGACGCAAAATACAGTTTACCTCCTTTAATATAGGGAGCGCTTTCATGTCCACTTGTATTTATCTTATTGCCTAAGTTTACCGGGGCCTGAAATTCAAAATCATCATTGTACTGCATATAGTACAAATCAAATCCACCTAAGCCTCCGTCCATGTCGGATGAGAAATACAGACGTTTGTTTTTTTCATCCACAAAAGGATTACTTATTCCATATTCAAGAGGAGCGTTAATAGAGAGACCATTAAAATCGATCATATGGCCTTCCTCGTCCATTCGGCTAAAATAAACCTCTGAATGGACTTCATAACTTCCCGATTCTCTGATATCTCTTGTCACCGTATAAAAGATCACAGGACTCTCTTGCAGGGCAAAGGGATCTGTTGCGTGAAAAACATTGGGGACAGGAATGGTCATTGGTTCAATTTCGCCAGAATCATCCATTCTGTAAATTCCCAAAAAGTCCCTTCCGGTCCAGTCTGACTCCTTATTGTAATATTTATAGCTCTTGACAATTCTTATTCCTTTTTTATTTCGGTCTGATTTACCTCCCCTATCGGAAGAAAAATAAATGTTCCCTTTACTGTCTTTTGTAAAGCCAAAATCAGCACTAGAGGTATTGACACCTTCAACCCCTATAACACCTGCATTGGCTTTGGTCCCATACCAATGTTTTAATGAGTCAAGGTTAAGGTTTTGAATTGCGGAAGTGCCTTTTCCATTTAATGAGTCCAATGCAGCAAACACAGCATCTCTTTCCCCTGCCTTATTAGCAGCAGCGATATAGGACAACCAATCCTCATTTGAAGCATCCGAAAAGTCTACTACCTTTTTCCACCAATTATGGCTTTGTTGGTAATCTCTCAAATAGGTAAAGCCTTCTGCAGCACCTTTGGCAGCCTTATAGGTCGCTTTCTTATTGTAAGCTTTTGCATAACCAGTGGCAGCTTCGTAATAATTTGATTCCGCAGCTTTTTGCTGGGCATACCTCAACAGGCCGTTTTGTGCCTGTACTTGGCAGACCATGGCACTGAATAAAATTACAGGCAAGAAATAAATAAAAATCTTTTTCATATTTAGAACCATCTTGGGTTTTTCATATTCACTTTTCTTGGGGAGATATAATAACCTAAAGACATCTCATGGCTATTGTTTCTCAGACCATTAAGGGCATTGGTTTGTACATCATAAGCATATCCTAGTCTGAGTTTTTCTGTAGCAAACAATTCAAGGATCAATGCTACAGCATTTTTGGAAGAGAGTCCTGAAGGCAAATCAGAGGCACCAACTTTTAAATTGGTACGGTAAGAAGCTCCTGCCCATATTCTATCCATAAATAAAAACATCCCATTTAGGTCAAGGTTGGTTGGTCCGCTTCCCCCATTTCTCATCAGAAAGGATGGCTTAAACTTAACTTCATCAGATAGAGGAAACAAAGCCCCTGCAGTCAGGTAATAGTGGACATTGTGATAAGCCAAAGCAATTGCTTCTTTTTCCAGGCTTTTCTTACCTACTAAATTATACGCGCTGAATCCAGCATAAAAATTGGGGTTGTGAAAAAAGATACCCGTATTTAGGTTGGGCGTATAAACGTTGATCCTTCCTTCTGGTAATTCTCCATCACCGAAATCATTTGGGTCAAACATGCTCCCGTCAATGGCATATTCTGAAATTCCTCCACTGACACCGATTCCCAAAAAGGATTTATCTCCAGTTTGAATTCTGTAAGCATAAGTCAATAAACCGGTATTGGTTTTTGTTGGCCCAACTTCATCTGACATAATAGATACGCCAAAGCCCATCAAACCTTCATTGGCACTTAAATCTGCTGTAACCGTAAAAGTGGTTGGTGCATCCGGTAAACCTCCCCACTGACTCCTGTAGGTAGAC
This sequence comes from Cyclobacterium sp. L-R, assembly GCF_056859355.1. NCBI lineage: Bacteria > Pseudomonadati > Bacteroidota > Cytophagia > Cytophagales > Cyclobacteriaceae > Cyclobacterium > Cyclobacterium sp. L-R. Next base: position 53,260 of record NZ_JBSXOH010000037.1, on the reverse strand, counting down.
TGAACATAATGTTCCCCCTTGTATCCTGCATAGGCCGGATTTACATGTAAGCCATTAAACATGTATTGGCTAAACTGGGGCAACTGCTGGGCTTCTGAGCCATTTATCCCAACAGCAAGCAATATCACCAAAAATCCAAAAACTCTAAAAATATTCTTCATCGAACTTATTATTTTAATGCTGCTACTATACACAAGATCACTATTTTATGACTTGAAGCCAACCTTTATAGGTCTGCTCCTCACCACTATTGTCCGTGATCACTAAGACATAAAAGTAAGAACCCGAATTTAGACCTTGTGCTGCCCAATCATTTCTGTAATCCTCTGATTCGAAATCATGGTCACCATTTCGATTGAAAATAGTCAAAGCACTTTTTGCAAAATTCTCTATTCCTTTAATTTCAAAAGTATCGTTCTTTCCATCCAGATTTCCTGGAGTAATCACGTTAGGTACAAAAAACCTAATGATCTGATTGATGTCACTGGCATCCTGATTGGCAGAACTGTTGTCCTGATCATCTGGCACTTCTATATTCACGGTATTGGCAACTGTACCTACACCTGAGGCCTGCACCTTGATGACATAAACCATTTCTTGGCCAGCAGTAATAGAAGGTATAGTCCAACTTAAGGTATTTCCAGAAAGTGTTGCTCCTGGATCTGTACCTGTAAAGCCAATGTAGGTTACATTTACTGGCAATTGATCACTGACCTTAACATTCTCGGCTGAGCTTTGACCATTGTTACTTACCCGAATTTCATATTCGAATTCGTTGCCTTCATAAATGGCTTTGCCAAAGGAGGTTTTTGACACACTAATGTCTACTGACTTGGCAACCACCGTTACTGGAGAAGCAGTAACTTGATCCGTGAAATCACCGATACTTATCGTAGCAGTATTAATTTTTTCACCTCTTTCAACACCCATTGCTTCAATTTGGAGGTTTAAAGATTCTCCAGATGCCAAAGCTGAAATCACCCAGTTGCCTTCAGAGTCCTGTGCTGGGACTGCTCCCATATTTAACAAACCGGCTGGAAGTGGGTCTGCCACCAAAACATTGGTCAGATCAAAATCTGAATTATTGGTTAGTTTTATCGTGTAGGTAACTAACCCTCCTATTTGAATTTGGGAAAGGTCTGATGTTTTGCTTAATGCCAGCAAAATCGGCCTTACCAAAACACTCACTTTGGCTTGATCGCAGAATAGTCTATCTGCATTCTCACAAATTTCATAGGTAAAGGAATCATCTCCTGAGAAATTGGTATCAGGAGTATAGGTGACTACACCACCATTGCCAATAACAATGGAACCATTGCTCGGATCTGAGGTGATCAACAATGTTTCCTCTAGAATTGCACCTGCATTGGTAAAATCATTGTCCAAAACTGGAATATCAATTGCTACATTTTGATTGGTAACCACATCCTCATCCTTGGCTTCCAATTTAACATCTTGCAAGCTAAATTTAATTTCTCCTTGATCCTTATTGGTTGGGTTTATGGTTTCTACAAGATCATATAACAGAACATAGTCCCCTTCAGGTAAACCTGTAGGCAAGGTAAGTACCCCCTCTTCAGAGAGAGTTACGCCCGCAAGGCCATCATTATCTGTCAATATTGCATGAACCCTATCTGTAGTTACAGGTTCATTATTCAAAAGGTCATTACCCAATACATTCCCTACATCTCCAGCTCGATTTAAATTTATAGAACCGAAGCTATCATCCAAAGCTTCCAATACGGTAGACTGAACAGAAATTGATACCGTAGCCTGATCACATTTCCCTGGGTCAGCTTTATCACATATTTGGTAAACCAATTCAAAATCACCAGCAGGAATTCCTTCTATTATATTAATAGTTCCATCTGCATTCAATACTACTTTACCAGCAGAGTTATTACTTACTATGCTAAGGTTGACATTGTCTATCAATGCTGGTAATCCGTTTAGCAAGTCATTGTCCAATACGTTAATTACAGTCTCTTTACCGAAACTATCATCAAGTTGGATCAAATCATCATTAGCAATAGGAATGTATTCAATGACTTCAACGGTTACCTCTGCCTCATCTGAATCGCCTCCACCCGTTGTGATCTTATAAACCATTTTGTATATGCCCGGGGCAGTATTTGGTGGCACATCTACCGTACCATCAGGATTCAAAGTGACAGTACCGGCTGGAAAAGGAGTCACTGTTTCCAAAGTCACATCAATTGGATTCAATGGAAAACCGTTTAACTCATCATTGTCGTAAACATTAATAACTGCTTCTCCTCCTAATTCACTATTAACTCTTTCCGCTAAATCCGGGGTAGCGGAGATTGCATTGACAAAAAACACAAGTTTTCCGTCAGGTTCATTCACTGCAATAATTCTTATACCAAAAATGGGTTCACTTGACTCAAAAATTGCTGGAGAAAAAAGCACCATATATTGGGTTTGGGTAGGGGCATTGGTAACATGGTTAATACCAGTATTCCATTGATAGCCTCTAACCTGGATAACCTTAGCTCCTTCTATAGGTTTTCCTTCCCTATCCAGTGCAATAAAATCTGTTGCTGAATTACCATTCCTTTCTGTATACAGTAAATACCCAGATGTAACAACCTGATCCTTGTATTCCAGGTCTACAAATGCTTCACCCTGAGGAATGGACGGTTGACCATTAATATCCCAGTAAGATCTAATATCAGGAGTTGAGACAACCATTTCCAAGCTACTCAAAAAGTCAGCTTCCCTATGTGTAGTAATACTATTGTCAGAGTGTACGATTTGAACTGCCTCCGATCTGATAGCTTCTGTACCAATTACCGGATTTGGATTTTCAACCACTGGATTTCTGGTGGTAGCAAAGATTACTTTATCACCTCCAATCTTTATTGAGCTAATTACCACTGGCACATCTGCCGGGCTAGGGTTTTCATTCCCATCGGGTGAGGTTTGAACCAATTCATTCCCTTCAATAAGGTATTTTACTTCCTCAATGAGGATATTATTTTCTGTACCCGTAACAGTCACTGTTTGGGCTGAAACCTGCCCCACAATTGAAACAATAAATAATAAAATAAAAGGGATAAACTTAATGGTCTTTTTAAAAAAATAATGAAGACCAAGCTGAACCAATAAAATTAATCTTTTCATATAAAATTAAACTTAAAAACTAGTCACAACACTCCTATGTAAATCAAAAGAATAAAATAGTCTCCAAAAATAAGACTTTTATTTATAACTGACAAGGGCATGAAAGCCCCTAACTCACTAATTCATATTGTTTTTTAAAATGATTTTAATTTAAAAAAAACCAAGTAGCTAATATAAAAGCCACTTGGTTTTTAAAACAATAATCAATTAATAAAACAGGAAAAATAAAAACTCATTCTATTTCATTATTATACTGGCAATACTACTTATTTCGCATTCAACAACACCTTATCCTCACGATAACCTTTCTGATCTTTGTACCAATCTGGATAGGCTTCTCCACCTGTAGCTGCCCATTTATAAAACATATTGTATCCTGTAGTTATGCTCTCTTTGTTCATCATATAAGGAACACTTTCGGTTACATTAAGTCCCCAAGGAAGTCCATTGTCTTTGCCTTTGTAAAAAGAGTTATCGTCTCCGTTAGAATTGTCCTGTTTTGTTCCGAATAGAGATTTGTCCACATGCGCCGTAGGCCTTTTTCCTGGAAGATGCACTTCAACACCACGTTTCTGATTAACTATAAGGAAAGGATTGAAACTATCCATCGTCAAGTCACTAAGCATTACTGGTTCTTCCCTGCTCCTAGTTGTTACAATTGGGTCATTAAGGTACAATGTGATACGCATTTTCTCAACAGACTGCATTGGGAATTTGGGATCTGTATTGATACCTACTGATCCTCCACCAGGGTGGGTAAGCACATTGTCAACATCATCAAAAGCAATTACAGTAGCATATTCATTTCCTTCTTCAAGTCCATTGGACATGAATTTATGAATGGTATTGGACTTAATTTTGGAACCTTCTACCTTATAGATCTGACCAGGAGTAATGCCTGTAAACTCTATTCCAAAGCCATTAGAATATCCAGCCCCTGCTGCTCTAGGCAATAGATCTAACTGTACTTCTACAACCTTACCATCAGCATCTGTAATCCTATTGATCATATAATCCAATACCAAATCATTGAAATCATAATCTCCAGTAGCTGGCCACAAGTCTTCAAACATTAAAGTTCCCGGTCCTTCAGGCGTAAGGTAATTGTTGTAGGCTTTGTATTTATCCTCTGGATAATCATCTTCTCCATCAATCACACCATCACCATCTGTATCTTTTTTCTCTCCTTTTGGAAAGCAATTCGAAGAAGGGTCTGAATAATATTCGCCTGGAATTTCAATATTATCAATTGCCATTAAAGCATCCTCACCATAAACCATAAAAACAAGGTGAACTTTTCCTATCGCACCCTCCATGTCTTTGGAGATTTTAAAGTCAGCTTTTTTGGTTTTATCCTTATTTTTACTACCATAGTTGACTTCATGGTAACCTAGGTATTCATAATCTGTGCTTTCTCCAGTTTCCTTATTATCTTCATCAAATGGAATAAAGAAAGCGTATACTATTGCCTCTTTCACCTTGGAATAAGGCGTCAAATCCATATAAATTTTACCTTTTTCAAATTTCATCCATGGAGATTTTATATCACCACGACTCCCATCACTATTTCCTTTTGTTATAAAGCTGTACTTTCCTTCAGTAACATAATCCGACTCATCAGTCAGAGAAATATCATAAAAATCCCAACAGGAGTAATAGTAATCTTTCAAGCTGCCCAATTCCCCATCATTAGTGACTACGGTCTCAGCAAAAGAATGATAACTAACCAACCCCAACAGGTAACAAAATATTAATTTTTTCATTGTATTAATAGTTTAAAAATTTTATGATATTATTCAGCGCTTAATTCAGCGAATTCTACGACCTCTTCGTCAGCATCTCTCTCCAACTCAAAATTGAAAGATGCTACATTGTTATTGACTTCAGACGACTTTTCGGTTCCGCCATATTTCATAACAATTAAATCCACACTTGAAGGCAAATCAAAAGTCATTTGAAAATCCTCATGCATCTTGTGAGAACCTCCAAATATTTCAGTTCCTTCACTGGTCAATAAAGTAAGCTTTTGGTTGACTCCTACATCCACTGTTAAGCCTTCAATATTTACAGTAATTTCATTGGTCGTTTTCCAATCAAAAAATTCTGAAACTGTTAACTCATCAATCGTTTCGGCTTCCGGACCTATCAGCTTGGTGTTTTCTTCTAATTGCTCCTCATTACAGGAGGAGAAAAATACCAGGATAGGAATAATTAACGCCAGGGTTCTAAATCCCATTCTTCTGCTGTTTTTCATTGTTCTGCTGTTTACTATAATTTAAAAAAGTAGTGTGACTGCGTGTCACCTTTATAATAATGAATCAAATATCCCCTTTAATTCATTATTAAAGGAAAATAATCGACGAACACAGGAAAAAGGTTGGCTAACTCCTGCTTTCAGTAGGTGAGATTATTACTAATAGTTGGTTTACTGGTATAAATGTAGAAAACATATAAAAGGCAAAAAAGTATTTATTAACAAAAGAGAGATGTTAATGATACAAAATTCTTTTTATTATTCAAAAACCAAATAATATAATATAAAAAATTACACAAGCATTTTTTTGAAGGACAGAGTAAGTTTTATGATGTTCAGATAATTCATACCTAAAAAAAGCGGAAAACCACCTTTGTTTTGATGAAACTATTTCACAATCATCCACTCTTAACTATTTTTTAATCAACTTATTGAATGCAAGCCTCAGACTCAGTCAAGCTTAATCATTTAGCCATTCAAATAATATAGATAGGTCAGCTAATCAAATATTGATGCCCCTCTTAAGTTTTCAGACCTGGATTAATTAACCCGAAATAAGCAATAGACCTTCTATTACGTGATGGAATCACTTTAAAATCAGCCACTTCGTTGCTATTTTCGACTTCACCATAGCGGTGCTATGACTCAGTCTCCAAATAGCTTGATTTTATTGTGATTACACCACTCATAACGAATCCTATTACATAATCCGGGATTAAACAACAATTTGCTAAAAAAATATCCACTACTAGGTTTGAGAAAACCAAAGCTAAAAAAACAAAAAAGCTATGCTTCACCTGACATAAGCAGGTAGAGTATAGCTTTTTCTTCTGTTTAATACGAAATAGGCAATAGAAGGTCTATTACATAATCAAGGTTTAAAACAACCCGTTAAAATATATAACGTACGGAAAGGGCGAAATCATCCCCCCAGAATCCTCCACCATTAATAAGGTTAATGGCTGGTTTAAAATCCAAGGAAAAATTCAGAGGCAAATCCTCCAGCACATAATCAAGTCCTATAATACCGTCAATCCCCAAAATGGTAGACCCTTTGTAATTATTACCAGCCCAATAAGGATTATTGGAACCACTATTCCAGCTTCCTAAATGTGCTCCACCACCATAAAACCATCCTAAACCGCTGACGTCTTCAATGTCTTTATGTACTTCATAAAGCCCTGTAAGCAATAGCCCTCTCCACCTGGTATGCAATATCCCTTCAATGGCCGCATCTTGGCTTATAAAATGTTTTACACTCAATCCACTGCTTGAACCTAAACGTAGACCAACTGCAGTGTTGTAGGCTTGTGCTTTACTTTCGTTCGATACCGAATACATTAGAATCATTGCCATAGCGGCAAACATTACTTTTTTTACCATGTTACTATTGTTTAATTATTTTTAAAATAGGATCGATCCATCTGGATGTATACAAGCATCCAAGGGGACATCGTGCGTTTCGTGTGGAATTTCCTCGGGCATTGGCGCCTCGAAAGACAATCCAATCTTCAAAACATTCGAATCAAGCTCTTTAAAGAACGTATCATAAAAACCCTGACCATACCCCAAACGATTACCAAGTGTATCTACCCCCAATAATGGGACAAACACCAAATCAATCAATTTGGCATCTGTTACGAATTCTGGTGATTTTGGGACAGGGATCCCCAATTTGTCAGTTTCATAAACGGTGTCTGCAGTCAACTTGACAATGGCCATTTTCCGACTACCATGTAAGGTCACCGAGCTATAAACCCGGTATTCTAACTTAAAAAGTCTACGCAATAATGGTACCGTATTTATCTCACACAGCCTTTTAATAGGTAAAAAAACATGAATATGCTGTACCTTAGGGAAATTCTTTAAGAATTTCAGACAATTTAGAGCAATACTTTCGGAGCGTCGGGCTCTTTCTTCGTCACCAATTTCTTTTCGCTCATTTCTGAGACGCTTCCTTAGCAATTCTTTCGCTACCATTTTCCTTTAATAGGATGAAATTAAAATCTAAGGGGTCAAAGGTATTAAAAAGGGACTGTATAAAATCCGGGTTACCTAAATAGAACTCAAGAAAATTAATTTTTCTTTCCTGCAAAGTACCTTGAGGGAAAAGCATTTTTTTAATATCACTCAACTGTTGAATGGCAATGGTGTTTTTTCTTTCTTCTGCCTTTCGAAACTTAGTAGCTACTTGATCCAAAATCTTTTCGTTTCGTTTATAGGCAGCCTTTACCGCATAGGCTAAAGTCGCATCCATTGTTACAGACTTCTCTTCCAAACTTTTAAAAAGATCTGCAATTTGACTTCGCTCATCTTTTAAATCCAGATCTTGTTCAGCATGTTCCTTTACATAGCTTATGCGCAAATTGTCTATGGGCAAAAACAACTCCTTTTCTACCAGTCCAAGCTTGTCCATTTTTCGCTGAACAGGTAAGGATAGCACCATGGCAAAATTCCTTGGCAATAAGAAGGGATAATCTATTGAATAATGATCGAATACACTTTTTAATTGAAACCAATAAGCCACCTCGGCAGGTCCACCCAAGTAGGCCAGGTTAGGTAAAATCACTTCCTGATAAAGTGGGCGCATAACCACATTAGGGCTGAATTTTTCAGGTTTTTCAGCTATAAGGGTAACCATCTCTTCTTCCGTCCATTCATTTTCTCCATCATAGGTTTTAAAAACCCCTTCTTCACAAATCAACCTTTCCCTTCTGCCATTTTCCATGTAGAAGAAATTAATTTCTCTCGGAAATATTTGAGTGGCATATCCCGCATCTTCCAAAGCACAATTGCAATCATTAACCAGATTATTGGCAGTAGAGGCAAACAGATCATCCTTAATAACAGGAGCAAATAATTCTTTCAGGGCTTTCTCATTGGCATCAATTATTACCAAACCTTTGTCTGCAAACAAATGATGAACATACTTCCTGACAGCTTCTTTTAGCGTTTTACTTTCCGTATAGGCCGTCTTAAAAAAATCAGGTAGAAACTGCAGTTCCCCAATTAACTTTTTCAAAGAATCATCTATTACAAAATCACCTACCGCTCCGGTTTGATCCGTGTCCCACTGGTAATTTTTCCCATCAAAATAAAAATGGTTGATCTCCTCAAAATCATGGTCTTCGCTTGCCATCCAATACACTGGCACAAATTGATACCCGGGGTTTTCCTTTTGTAGTTTTTCTGCCAGTGAAATGGTAGAGACGATTTTATAAATAAAATAGGAAGGACCAGTCATTAGGTTTAGCTGGTGACCGGTAGTGACTGTAAAGGTGTTACTTTCATTTAGTTTCTGAATGTTAGTTTTAACTTTCGCACCATCAAAGCCTCCATATTGTTGGTTTAAAACATCAACCAGGGTATTTCTTTTCTTCTGATCAAAGGTTTTACTTTCAATAGCTTGTTTAAAATTTCCCAAATCTGGAAACTCCTTATAGAACTGCTTTACTGAATCCTTATTTTGAATATAATCTAAAAAAAGTGACGAAAACAGGCCGGTACAGGCCGGGTCTAAAGTGGATTTTAACATAAAAGGAGAAATTTCATTATTGTATTGGCAGCTATAGAATGCATTTAAAACGGCTAAACCAAAGGTAAAGTTCAACAATTCTAGCTACAAATCAGAAAACAAGTTATACATTTTTTCAAAAATTGTATAACAATAATGCACTACTCAGGTCGTAATTTTGTCCAATAAATAAGCATTCTATCATGAGTAAATCAATCGAAGTACCGATTTCTGGAATGAGTTGTGCCGCATGTGCTGTAAGTGTAGAATCTATGCTTAAGGAAACCGAAGGGATTCAATCAGCAACTGTCAACTATGCCAACCAATCCGCCATAATTACCCTTGAAAATGAAGGTGTAGATCTTTCTGTAGCTAAAAAAAATATCCAATCGATCGGATACGATCTGTTAATAAATATTAATAATCAGGAAGACCTAGAGGCCATAAAATCAGCAGAGTTGAGCCTACTGAAAAGGAACACTTTGTATTCAGGCCTATTGGCATTGCCTGTATTCTTAATTGGCATGTTTTGGATGAACTTCCCTTACGCCAATATAATCATGTGGACACTAACCACTCCAATTTTAGCAGTATTTGGCAGATCATTCTTTATCAATAGCGTCAAACAAGGCAAAATTGGAAATGCCAATATGGACACTTTGGTAGCATTAAGTACAGGAGTGGCCTACCTTTATAGCTCCTTTAATACCTTTTTCCCCCATTGGTTAGAATCAAGAGGAATAGAACCGCACGTATATTTTGAAGCCGCCGCAGTGATCATCTTCTTTATTCTACTAGGAAGACTTATGGAGTCTAGGGCCAAGGCAGGCACATCTGAAGCGCTTAAAAACCTAATCGGCCTTCAGCCTACTAATTTGATAGTGATTCGGGACGGAGAACCCATAAAGATGAATGTTGCGGATGTTCAACCAGGTGAAACCATCCTTGTTAAGCCCGGTCAGAAAATCCCCTTGGATGGGATTCTCACTGAAGGACAATCTTATGTAGACGAAAGCATGCTCACAGGTGAACCTATAGCCCTAGATAAAAACATCGGAGACAACGTATTTGCAGGCACAATCAACCAGGCAGGTAGCTTTAAATTTAAATCAAACAAAAGTAAATCAGACACCTTACTATCCAGTATAATCGCAAGGGTAAAACAAGCCCAAGGCTCAAAAGCCCCTATACAAAAAACGGTAGACAAAGTTACTGGTATATTTGTTCCCGCAGTTTTGGCCATTGCTGTAATTACCTTTATTATTTGGTCTTTAAGCGGTACAGAGGACGCTACTTTAAGAGGAATGCTTTCTGCCATCACGGTATTGGTCATCGCATGCCCTTGCGCCTTAGGTTTGGCAACTCCTACCGCCATTATGGTCGGAATCGGAAAAGCCGCTTCAAAGGGAATATTGATAAAGGATGCTGAAAGTCTTGAAACAGGTAAAAAAATTGACACCTTAATCCTAGACAAAACAGGTACAATCACAGAAGGAAAACCCGGGGTCAAAGAAGTACTTTGGAAGTCGGGAATAGATAGTAAAGCATTGGCCTCCATATTTTACGCCTTAGAAGAAAAGAGTGAGCATCCCCTTGCCGCAGCAGTCACCGAACATTTTGCCGAGGAGAAAACGTCAATAGACTTAGCCGAATTCAGTTCTTTTACTGGAAAAGGCGTTCTAGGCAAGTACGCTGATAAAACGTACTATATTGGAAACTTAAAATGGCTTGAGTCTCTAGGAATAAACATCGATAAAACCCTGGCCCAAACTGCAGAGGAAATGCTGAACAATGGAGATATAGTTATCTACCTAGGAGAAGACAATCAACTTGTGGGTGTAGTTAGCATTGCCGATAAGGTAAGAGAGACTTCTAAGGTCGCCATTAGCAAATTAAGAAAAATGGGCATTGAAGTGCACATGCTCACTGGAGATCAAAAGAAAACTGCTGCTTCAATTGCTAAAAAGGTGGGAATCGATCATTTCCAAAGCGGGATGTTACCTCAGGACAAAGGAGAATACATTAAGAAATTGCAACAAAAAGGACATAGGGTTGCCATGACCGGTGATGGAATCAATGATAGTGAAGCCCTTGTTTTAGCTGATTTAGGCATAGCTATGGGGGCAGGCACGGACATTGCGATGGAAACAGCCCAAGTTACGCTAATGCATTCAGACCTTATGGCCATATCCGAATTGTTGAAATTGAGTAAAGAAACGGTGGCTACCATCCGACAAAACTTATTTTGGGCGTTCATTTACAACATCATTGGCATTCCTATAGCTGCTGGTATATTGTACCCAATATCTGGTTTTTTGCTAAACCCTATGATAGCCGGTTCAGCAATGGCGCTTAGCTCCTTGTCAGTTGTAGGTAACAGTTTGAGGCTAAAATACAGTTAGACCAATGGGTTAAAAACTGCCTCAACCGGGTCTAAAACCACCAAGGTTAATTCTATACTGAACTATTTCCAAAAGGAAATCATTTATCAGAAACAATAAAATTTCAAATAAGATCAAAAATGGCAAAACAAATTAAACTTAAAACAAATGTAAAATGCGGTGCCTGTGTAACAGCCATTTCTCCAGCAATGAATGGTTTAGAGGCATCTCATTGGGAAGTTGATTTACAGTCTCCTGACAGAATTTTAACAGTAGAAGGAGATGTTAATGAGACTGAAATAAAGGCTGCACTGGAAAAATCCGGTTATAAGGGTGAATCTATTTAAATGAAAGAAGGCAGGATAGGTAGAAATTTTATTACTTTTGCCTCTATTCTATGATTAAATACAAATCTTTTGTTTTAGACAATGGACTTCAGGTATTGGTCCATGAGGACCATTCTTCAGAAATGGCTGTTGTCAATCTCTTGTACAAGGTAGGTTCTAGAAATGAGGTCTCCGGCAAAACAGGCTTAGCCCATTATTTTGAGCACCTTATGTTTTCTGGCACCGAGCATATCCCCGAATTTGACAGTGCAATAGAACGGGTTGGAGGTGAGTGCAATGCCTTTACAAACACCGACATTACCAATTTTTACATCACCTTACCAGCTATCAATCTGGATACTGCGCTTTGGTTGGAAGCAGATCGGATGAGATTCCTTAATCTTAAGGAAAAGCCCATCAATACTCAGAAGCAGGTCGTAATTGAAGAATTCAAACAACGCTACCTCAATCAGCCTTATGGAGATGCCATGCATCATGTTAGGCAATTGGCTTTTACCAAACACCCCTATCGCTGGCCAACCATAGGTGAGAAAATTGAAGACATCGAAAGATTTGAGAGAGAGGAACTACTGGCCTTTTATGAGGAAAATTACACTCCCAACAATGCCATACTTTGTATTGCTGGAAAGGTGAATTTTGAACATGTCAAGGCAAGGGTTCATTATTGGTTCGATGACATTCCCAAAGGAAAGCAAAGCCAGAAAACTATTGTTGCTGAGCCAATCCAAAATACAATAAGGCGCAAACAAGTCTTTTCTACTATCCCTACTGAAGCTTTGTATAAGGTGTATAAGATGCCGGGCAGGCTGGAGAACAACTACCTTACCTGCGACCTTATTTCAGACATTTTGGGTTTTGGGAGATCTGCATTATTGGAAAAAACCTTGATTAAAAACTCCTCATTATTTGCCAATTGTCAGTCCTATGTTTTAGGAAATATTGATCCTGGATTGATGGTCATTACAGGTAAAATGGAAAAAGGAGTGGCTGCCGAGGATGCAGAGGCAGAGTTAGATGAAGTATTGGAAAACTTTAAAAAAGAACCTATTCCACAACGAGACCTTCAAAAAATCAAAAATCAGGCACAAGCGATGCAAACGTATGAATCTGTTTCTTTGCTAGGAAGGGCAATGAAACTTGCCTATTATGCCTATTTAGGTGACACTCAACTGATGAACAAGGAGTTTGAGCGAAAAATAGCCATTACCGTAGAGGAAATCCAACAAGCAACAAACACATACCTCAACCAGGATCTTGCTTCGGTAATTTATTATAAATGTTCACCTAACGACTGATCAATTTTATTGAAAAATCATTAAAATTATAAATATATGAGTGCATTTCGCATAGGATTCGGATACGATGTTCACCAATTGAAAGAAGGTGAAGAATTTTGGTTGGGTGGAATAATCATTCCTCATAGCAAAGGAGCTGTAGGCCATTCTGATGCTGATGTTCTGATACATGTGATCTGTGATGCACTATTGGGAGCAGCTAATTTACGGGACATAGGCTACCACTTTTCAGATCAAGACCCTCAATACAAAGGCATTGATAGCAAAATATTGCTTAGTCAGGTAATGGATCTTTTAAAGGAAAACGGCTACCAAATAGGGAATTTAGATGTTACAATTTGCCTGCAACAACCTAAAATCAATCCGCATATTCCTGCCATGAAAACCTGTTTGGCTAAAGTCATGCAAATCGATGAAGGTAAATTGTCTTTGAAAGCCACCACTACAGAACGATTAGGCTTTGTAGGACGTGAGGAAGGGGTTTCTGCTTATTGTGTGGCCTTGATTCATTCATAATTCACTTAATAATTTCCCCCATGGAAAACCAACAGCCCAAAATCATCACCACAGAAGACGGATCACATTCTGTGTATCTTCCTGAAATCAATGAAAGCTACCATTCTTCCAATGGGGCTTACAAGGAATCAATTCATGTGTACTTGTTGTATGGTTTGGAGGCATGGTATGCTAGAAACAGAGGAAAATTCCCCATCAGGATTTTTGAAGTAGGTTTTGGCACCGGACTTAATGCCTGGCTAACCCTAATCTGGGCAGAACAAAACCAAGTACCTGTTCTCTACCATACGATTGAACCTTATCCACTTGAAAAGGAGATTTATGAGGCATTGAACTTCACCCAATTGGATGAAACCCTGACTCATTTTAATGGCTACTTTAAGCGTCTCCATCAAATGGCCTGGGACAAGGGAATGCCAATGACGGATTATTTCAATATTAAAAAAGAAAAAAACACCTTACAAAAGGTACAACTATACGGTTCAGACATTGTGTTTTTCGATGCCTTTTCTCCAAAAAAACAGCCAGAACTCTGGACAATGGAAATGCTGGAAAAAATCGAAGACAGTATGAACCCATCTGCTGCTTTTGTTACCTACTGTGCTGCGGGCCACCTCAAAAAGAACCTTCAATCCCTTAACCTAACCTTGGATGAGGTACCTGGACCTCCAGGTAAAAAGGAAATGACAAGAGCGTGGAAAAAAAGCTAGTACTACAAGGTCTTACTATTCTATTGATTTTTTCTCTGCTTGCTGCGACTTCCTTTGCTTGCAAGCCTAAGGGTGAAAAATTATCGCCAATAAATGATAATTCAAGTCCTATTAAACCAAGTACTGAAGTCATTAAGGCAACTTCAAAAAAGACCGAGGGCTTTCATAATATAGTTAAAGGAGACAGTATTGTCCAACGTTTATTTCTAAATGAGAAACTGCATTATGAAAGCCTTATTCTAGATGGAAAGAGGGTTTACAACCACATCTATCCCCAAATAAGTGACTCCTTCCTTTTCGAGGACAAATACTACCTAAAAATAAGCTACCCTATTCCTTTTAGTGGCACCATTGAAACAACAATTCCCGATTGTCCCGATTATGTACTTACCGATTTGGATGATGACATCCTACAGATAGTAATTTACAATGCACTGGATCTTAGCAACATCGATCTCAAGTTCAATTATTCACCTTCCAAAAAAGACAGCTTGGTCAGTTCCGAATATCTTTTTAATTACGTGATTTTTAATTGAGGGACAGCCCTTTTACCTGGACATATTCTCCAAATATTTTAATGAAGAATTATGCGATTAATAATTCAAATTCATTAATATCAGCATGCCTTTTTGCTCCAAAGTGAATTGTTACACTTGGATTTCAGTGGAATAGTTCTAGTTCTGACACTTTAAGCATCACTTAAACAACTTGATTTTCGAGACTTTAAAACTCTTTCTAAAGGAAGAAGATCCGAAAATCGAATCGTATATTCAGGGATCAAAGGCTATGAATGACAAATAAACCTTGTGAAAATCATGAAAAACTACCCTCTAATACTGGCAAGTACAATTTTGTATGTATTTACAATAGCAGTTGTACATGGCCAATCCATAACTTTTGACAATCCTTTAGATGTAAGTCAGAGATCTGTTTCTGGAGTCAGTGCTTTAGATGTAGCAGATTTGAATGGTGATGACCAAATGGATGTGGTTGTACTTGAAGGAGGTGTTCACGCTGAAGGTCGTTTTACTTTGGCATGGTTTGAGCAAGCTAAAAAGGGGAAATGGATAAAACATGATTTTAGCATCCCTGTAGAATTTGACGATTTTATTGGTTCTGCACGTTGCGAGGACATGGACAATGATGGAGACATGGACTTGGTTTTTAGCATTGATGGCCACGGCACTGGCCCTATAAATGTCTACTTATTAATCAACCCCGGTAAAAAGAAGGTTTACAAACAATGGGAACATATTCTAATATCCAGCATTGAAGGCTTCCATGCCAATGACATGCGATTGGCAGACATGAACCTTAATGGTAAAAAAGATGTGGTAATACGTCATAAAAATCCAGAATCTTTAAAGATCATTTTTCAGAATGAAAAAGATGACTGGCAAACCAAGACAGTATATGAAGGGCAAGCAGGTGAAGGGCTTGCTGTTGGTGACATCAACATGGATGGAATTCCTGACATCACCATGACAGGACATTGGTTTAAGTCACCTAAAAACCCTAAAACCGGTCATTTTATAAGGTTTGATATAGAAGCGGGTTTCAAGGAAGTGAATAAAGCCACAAAGGAAGAAGTTGGCGACATTAATAATGATGGTAGGCCAGATGTTTTATTGTCTCCTGCCGAACATTTTAAAAAATATGGCGGCGACAATTACGATTTAGCTTGGTACGAGTGTCCTCCAAATCCGGAAGAAGTAACAGAATGGACAAAACATGTTGTCAAATCAGATTATAACAAGGCCCATTGCGCAAAACTAGCAGACATGGACAATGATGGGGATTTGGATATCATCTCCGCGGTTGCTTGGGACAATCGGGAAATCAGAATATATATCAATGAAGGTGGTGAATTTCGAAAATCAATCTTAGTAGCCGAAGGAAAAGGCATATATTCAGGTGCAATAGCAGACATGGATGGGGATGGAGATTTAGACATCGTTGGAGAAGACAAGTACGCAACAGACGCCAAACCCTGGCTATTTAGAAATCTGCTTATTAAATAATTAGTAAATTCAACTATGAAAAGGAGAGATTTCATCATACAGACTACACTTTCAGCAGCTGCCATCACCGGTCTGCCATTAGCAAGCCTTGCCAAGCCTAGTAAAAGTAAAATGGACAGGATTGGTTTAACAACTGTTGTATTTCGAAATCGATTTGCCTCTACCAAACCAAAAAATAAGGTGCTAGAAAATGAGCTAACCTTATTGAGTACACCTGAATATTTTGTAGATCGATTTAAGGTTCATAACGTTGAAATGTGGACCAATCATTTTGAATCCACTAGCAAAAGTTATTTAAAGGAAATAAAAAAATCCTTAAAGAAACAACATTGCACCTTAATCAACTTGCAGTCTGAGGGAAAATTCGACCCTTCAGATCCTTTGGAAGAAAATAGATTAAAGGCAGTAATAGAAGTTAAAAACTGGATTGACATTGCCAATACCCTTCGGTGTGAGGCAGTGCGTGTAAAATCAATGAAAATGTCTTATCCTCAGGCGGTATTGTCCCTCAAAGAGATTACAAAATACGCCAAGTCTAAAGGAATTAGGATATTGATAGAGAATCATAACGACTTGTTTTCAGATTATCAAACCCATATCAGCACAATAAAAGACGTCCCCTTGGACAACATAGCGCTTCTTGCTGATTTCGGAAACTACCCCTCCAATTCTGTGAGGTTTGAATCATTACAACACATCGCTCCATTTACCAAGCTGGTTTCCGCAAAAACAAAGGATTTCTCAGACCAAATGGAGCACAGTGCTTACGATTTCCAGAAGTGCATTCGTATTTTTGAGGCCAACGGTTACAAAGGCATCTACTCCTGTGAACAATGGGCAAAGCCAACCCAAACTATGATTATGAAAAAATTACCGATTGGATGATTGAAAACATAAAAGAAAGCATTTAAAACACTTTGAATTAAAGCGTTTTAAATGCTTTTATAGGTATAATTACCAATATAACCTGAATGCCCCTTCTGCATATCTAATGAGCTGTTCGGAAGAGCTTCACCAGAAATTGATTTCTTCATTCTGCAAAAAAAGTGCTATAGAAAATTTAAGGTTTAAGGCTGAAGTCTACTCAAAACAGCTTTCGCTTCTTCCCATGAAAGCCTTGGGCCAAATTGACTAACTATCTTTGAAGAGGCCATGCTGGCCAATTTCCCACTAGAAGCATAAGAATGCCCATTGGTAATGCCATACATAAAAGCACCAGCAAACATATCCCCAGCACCATTGGTGTCTACGGCTACAGTAGGATAAGGCGCTATGTCAATAAAAGTTTCCCCATCATAAATCAAAGCACCGTTTTTCCCTTGGGTAATTACAAAATGCTTCGCGATTTTTTTCAACTCTTCACCAGCTTCAGACAAATTGTCTTTTCCTGTATAGAGCATGGCCTCTTCCTCATTGGCAAAAAGCATGTCTACTCCAGAGCCGATAACCTCTTTAAAGCTTTCGCCAAAATATTTGACCATGGCAGGATCTGAAAAGGTAATTGCCACCTTTACATCATTTTCCTCTGCAATTTTTTTAGCAGACATCATGGCTTCTTTGGCATTCTCTGAGGTAATAAGGTAACCTTCTATGTACAAATACTTTGAGTCCTTAATTGCTTCCTCATTAATCTGGGATGTTGAAAATTTCTCGGTAATTCCTAAAAAGGTGTTCATGGTCCGCTCCGCATCTGCTGTGACCATCACAAGGCACTTCCCGGTAATCCCTTCCTCTAACTTAAATGGATCAAGGTTATGGTTAACCCCCGCTTCTTTCATGTCTTCAATGAAAAACCTTCCCAATTCATCATTGGCCACTTTACAACAATAGTAGGACTTCCCTCCAAATTGACTTACGGCAATTATGGAATTAGCGGCTGAGCCACCACACTGTAATTTTGAAGTTTTGGTATTTATAGCAGACATCAACTCTCCCTGACGATCTTCATCAACCAAAGTCATCAACCCTTTTTCTATGCCATATTTATCCAAAAAAGGATCACTAACTTCAAACTCTATATCTACCAAGGCATTACCTATGCCTGTAACATCATACTTTTTTGTCATATTCAATTAACTATTGTTTTGGCCTGAAATTGGCCACTAGGATAATAATTGTCGATTTTAATCTGTTCTTAGTCTTACAATTTTTGACTTCTGCCTTTGATCGCTTCCAGTGCAAAAACTATAGCTGAGATTACTAAACCAAAAAACTCTCTATTGATCTCCATTGCATTGGTTTTCATAGAAAGGTCTTTTTGTTGCCACTCCTGTCCTATCCATCCAAAAATGTTATCTGGCCAAAAAAAGATGGCTCCTACAAGATAGATAAAGGTAAGGATAACTAAAATATTTACATTAAACCTTCCAAAGAAGGCAAACCCTGATGTAATTGATGCTATCAGGTAAACCGGAACCCACAATTGAGGATCAGGATCATTGATCTGCCAATAACCGAACAGCAAGAATATTAATGAACAACTTCCAAAAAAAATCTTCCAGGATTTACTCATAACACTACTAATTTAATATTTATAAATAGATCATGACAAAATTCGATCACTTTCTATTGACAACATCATGAATTATTGAATAAACGGATGTTGGATCGACATTTTCTCCTTCCTCTTTATCACTCGACCTAATCAGTACAGGCCAATCTTTTGTACTTTCAGGAATTCTTCCATGCGAGCCTTTTACCAATTCAGCTTTTAAAGGGATAACGTCCATTAGGTACCTGAAGCCCAACTTTTTCTTCAACAAGGTCCAACCCAATTTCCCTTTTAGAAATTTAATGTCCGGATTGGCAAACATTTCTACAGGGTCATACCCAGGCTTGCGGTGAATATCTACTGTCCTGGCATAATCTGGAGCTACATTATCGTCCAGCCAATAATAATAAGTAAACCAAGAATCTTTGTCAGCCACAGCCACCAAATCTCCAGTTCTATCGTGGTTCAATTTAAAATCCTTCTGCTCAGCACTATCCAACACCTTTTCAACTCCTGGTAAGGCAGCTACAAGGGCCTTCACTTTAGCCAAATCCTTCTTATCGTTAACATAAATATGTGCAAGCTGATGATCAGCTACTGCAAAAGCCCGACAAGTTCCAGCATCCAAGGTTTCCAGCCCCAACTCATCTTTTACTTCAATATAGCCTGCTTTTCTTAAAGCCTTATTGATATGTATGGGTTGGTTAACAGAAGTTATTCCATATTCGGAAAGCAAAATCACCTCAGCTCCCTTCTCTTCGTAATAGGTAATCAGTTGCTCGCATAGGACATCAACTTCATTCAAGCTTTTACTAATCTTGTCGAAATCAATCCCAAATTTCTGCAAAGCATAGTCCAGGTGAGGCAAGTAAATCAGTGTCAAGGTAGGATCGTGCCATTCATCTACTTTCATAGAAGCATCTGCTATCCATTTACTAGAAGCAATATTCGCATTGGGACCCCAAAAAGAAAACAGGGGAAATTGACCAAGTTCCTTTTGCAGGCGGTCTCTCAGTCCCATTGGTTGGCTATGAATATCTGGCAATTTCCTTCCATCTGAGGGGTACAAAGGCCTTGGAGTCACTGCAAAATCTACAGATGAATACATATTGTACCACCAAAACATATTGGCGCATGTAAATCCCGGATTTTCGGCCTTCAATGCATCCCAAATTTTGGAAGATTGTACCAGATGATTGGACTGGCGCCAAAACTTGATTTCACATTCATCTTTAAAATACCAACCATTACCCACAATCCCATTTTCCTCCGGCCATTTACCGGTTAGGTAGGTTGATTGTGAGGAGCAGGTCACTGCTGGCAAAACAGGCTGAATTGCTGAAGTTTGTCGTTTTTCGCTCCACTTCTTTAAAAAAGGGGTATGTTCTCCAATTACCCTTTGCGAAAGTGCTACCACATCGAGTACAACAGTCTTTTTCATTATATATTGCTTTTTACCCAGTTCAACTCCCTGGCAATGGACTGATCCAATGACAAATGGATATCTTCAGGCAAAACTTCCCAGGTATAGGTTTCTACTTCAAGATGACTGGTAAGTTTTCGCTCTCCATTAAATTTTAACACACTTAATATATCCTCTTGTGTAGATTGTAAATGCCCGTAGGTAGCCAAGAACAAAGGAACGTGAAAATGAACACGCCACTCCACTTCATTGGTAGTCGCCAAATCGACAAGTGCATCTGGCAGGTCTGGATAAGCATGTAGACTATTGTCTCCCATTTTACCAACTACCTGATGGAGATAAGTGGATTCTACAAAGGGCAACAATGCTTTTTCTACAGGTTTTCTTTTGTCTTTTTGTGCCGGGATAGCTGCTTTTAAAGCGGCGCTCAATTGGAATTTCCCAATTTTGATGCCTTCATCCTTAAAAGTATTGAGGACTTCCTCATGATTTTCATAGCCTACGGCAAAATGACAAACATCATAACATACCCTAACATGGTCTTTGATTACAGAAGCAGCAACTTGGGGTGAAACCCCAAATTTCTCGACCAAAAGAGGGATTCCTGCCGGTATCAACCAGTCATTGTAAAAATCAACCAATCCTTTAGAGTCTTCTATAACCCCATCCGGTTCTGGTTCAATGTCCAAATGAAGATCCAGGTTTTGATCCAACTTTAATTGATAAAGTTGCTCCACAACCTCCATAATATGAGCACAAGATTGGTCCATCAAGGCTTTCATAGCCTCAGTGGATTTGTGCCAATGCTTATAGCTTAAAGGTGAAGTGGAAATCCCCGCATCCATATTGGCCGGCATTATGGCTGCCAATATTTTAAATAATCTTAATGTATAGTCCTTCCTTGCAGTTGAACTCCAATCAGGAAAATGCACCTCATCCTTAACCACTTGCCTGTGAAAACCTCCAAAGGGAAAACCATTGAAAGTAAAAACATAACAATTATTATCCTTTAGCCAGGATTTAAATTCTGCTAACCGTTCGGGTTTAATCAAGGTTTTACTGGCCTCATCAGAAACCCTTAATCCAATGGCAAAAGCTTCTGTAACAGACAACTCTCCCTTAATTTTAGGGATGTATTCTTTAAGGTTTTCAAAGGTCGCATCCCAACTTTCCCCTGGATGTATATTGGTACAGTAAGTTAAATGGAAATCGGCTATTTGCATATTAAGGGTTTGGCTATTCGTTCAGAAAATCTGGCTCAGGCCTTTAGGTATTCGACTTGTAAATCTTTAAGTTTTTCTATTGCTTTAACAATTAAAGCTTCAGTCATTTCATGAACTTCCACTCCATGACCTATTTTATCCAAAAGCATAATGGTCAACTCACCTCCCAAGTGCTCTCTAAATTCTTCAAGTCCCTGAAGCAATACCTCTCCTGACAATTCAGGAAGGTACAAATCAAATCCAAGATCAGTAATGACTTTCAATACACGGTTCAGTTCATTTTCAGATAGCATTCCAGACAGGAAGCTATAGGTGGTATCAAGAGCTATCCCTATGGCCACAGCTTCACCATGCCTTACCCTATAATCTGTCAAATGCTCTAACTTGTGCGCTGCCCAATGACCAAAATCCAATGGTCTGGAAGAGCCACTTTCAAAAGCATCTCCAGAAGCGATATGATCCAAATGCATCTGGGCACAGCGGTAAATTAATTCAGACATTGCAGGATTGTCTCTATCAAGTAGGTCTACTATTTGTCCTTCTATCCATACGAAGAAAGAGGCATCTTTGATCAGTGCAACTTTTAAAGCTTCAGAAATTCCAGATCTCCAATCTCTTGGTTCCAGTGTTTGTAAAAAATCACTGTCGTTGACCACTGCATAAGGAGGAGAAAATGAACCGAGGTAATTTTTTTTACCATATGCATTGATGCCATTTTTAACACCTATGCCCGAATCATTTTGAGAAAGTACCGTGGTAGGTATTCGGATATGTCTGATTCCTCTATGGGCGATAGTGGCTGCAAAACCAACCATATCCAAGAGTGCTCCTCCTCCTAGGCCTACAATATAGGAATGCCTGTCAATCCCGTATTCGTCTGTTGCTTTAAGAACCTGCTGAAAATACTTCTGATTGTTCTTTACCTGCTCCCCTCCTGGAATTACCAATGGGTCTGCACATAATGTAAAAACTTCTTTGTATTTCTCAGAATACGTCTTAATTGCTGTAATAAGATCAGGGTGGGTATTCACCACTCCTTCATCCAGAACAAAATATACTTTAGGGATTTTTTGTCCACTTACCAAGTCTGCAAAAAGATTGTTATTCAGTGAAAACAATGCTTTTGTAAAAAACACTTCATAACTGAAAGGAACACTGAAAACTTGTTCAATTGATTTATGTGCCACTTTATTCATTTTATTTTTGATTGTTCCTGAGAACCTTTTGCTTCATAATATATAAGTAATTCAACCTCTTTTTGGTTCACTAAGTAACCGCAAAACCCTTGGCCAATTGCAAAGATAGTGGTAATAATAGTAAAATAACCAATCCTACTATCCAACCCGAAAAAGCCGCAGCTATTGTGGCATTGACAATAATTAAAGCCAACACGGCTGCTTTTACAGATTTACCTATTAGTGAAGGCTCCTTATACTTCAAAGCTTTAACCAATGGGGGAAAAATAAAATAGCTTAATAATACCAGAAATGGTAGACTTTCCCACCAAGTTTCAATATTCATGTAAGCAAGTAGAAAAATGGACAATACAATGATTGCATAAATCCCTAAACCTGCTTTTAGGGCAGTAGTATTTTCTCCATGAACCTCACCGCGACTAACCATAGTAATGGCCGACACATAGAGTAAAGGAATAAGTCCAATGTACCAATAAGTGGCTACCGCACCTTCTATCAAACTCATTCCAAGCAGCAGATTCCCCGCCCTGCATAGTCCCATATTTATGGGGCCGAAAATATTTTGATGCTTTCCCCAAGCATCATATAAAACAGCCAAGATAGCCACCACCAGGGCAATTAAAGCAGAAAAACCACTTACTTGCCATGCCGCCAATACGCCAATAAAAAGCAGCACTGTGGCCATAATGCCAGCACTTTTTACGCTTGCCTGGCCACTGGGGATGGGCCGTTCCGGCCTTTCTACCCTATCCAATTCTGCATCAAAAACATCATTAAAGGCAACACCTCCACCATACAAGCCAATGGTGGACAATACCAGCCAGGCAATGGAATTCAGAATAGTGGCATCCACCCCCTGAATTAAAGTGTAAACTGCACCTGATATGGCAGCTCCTGCTAAAATATCTGCTATTGCAGTGACTATATTCGCAGGTCTGGTTAGCTTGATGTGCGCAATAAGTGATGACATCTGATAATTAATTCTCTATGATATTGGAGGAATCGCTTTCTACACGAGGATTTTGTCCACCTCTAAGCACAGTATTTCCTCCCATTTTTTTTGTTTGATCGATTGGCTCTTTTTCTAACCAATCTTTTTCATCCATCTGCCCGCTTTGACCGTAGGCTTTCAGGGCATTTCCATAACAAGTCATTTTAATATGCTCTTCAGGAATTCCTTTTTCTCTCATTAAGGCTGCCGTTTTTGGCACTGCCAATGGATCACTGATTCCCCAATCTGCGGCACTGTCTACAATGATTCGTTCCGGACCATATTGGCGTACAATTTCTACCATTCGCTCACTTCCCATTTTGGTATGTGGGTAAATCGTAAACGCTGCCCAATATCCTCTATCAAGAACATCCTTCACTGTTTCTTCATTGTTGTGGTCCACAATGACCATACCCGGATCGAGTCCATGCTCCTCACTTACAACCATACTTCTGATGGTTCCTTTTTTCTTATCCCTATGAGGAGTGTGGATCATCACTGGCAGATTTACCTCTTTTGCCAGTTCCAATTGAAGCCGATAAAACCTGTCTTCAGCTTCCGTTTGATCATCATATCCTATTTCACCAATGGCTACCACGCCTTCCTTGCTTACATATAGGGGAAGTAGCTCCATCACTTCCTCAGCCAAGGCCACATTATTGGCCTCCCGGGAATTCAGTCCCATTGTGCAATAGTGCACAATCCCAAATTGCTTGGCCCGAAAACGTTCCCAGCCAACAAGGCTACTGAAATAATCTTGAAAACTTCCTACTTTGGTTCTTGCCTGTCCTAGCCAAAATGCAGGCTCAATTACAGCCACTATTCCAGCTTTTTGCATGGCTTCATAGTCATCAGTAGTTCTGGAAGTAACATGTATATGTGGATCAATGTACATCATAACGCTTCAATTTTATATGCTAACCTATGTTAATTTAAATGCAATTCATAATGATAACAAATGAACGGGGAATTTCAAGTGAAAACGGCAAACTGATACAATGAATTAGTTTTCCTCTTCATATTTCTTGCCTATTCCTTCCCAACTTATTTCTCCCTTATCTATTTTATTTTTTATTTCCGGATATTTATCCAGAAGACTTTTGGCTGAAATATTTTCACTTTGAGAGCAGGTCAGGCCTACTGCATATTTCTCCAAATCTGTTCCATTGACCATTACCTTTTCCAAGAGGCCTAGGATTTCCTCATCTACAAATGGAGAGACAAAGCGCCACAGCTCTGGAATCACATTCCTATTGGCAGACCAGCGTTCGTGAACATAATCGACCAAGGTTTTAGCCAAACTGCTATTCAGCCGCTTTTCAATTCCAATGATCTGATAGAGAGGTCGCTGCATAAAGATGGCCTTTAGCACCATTTGATTCCAGGCTTGCTCCACCAGAAAATCTGCTGGATAGGGATTGTTTAATGCTATGGCATCAAATACCGAGGTCATATTACTGCGCAATCCCTCAGCAGCACGCTTGGTAAAATTCTCCTGAAAAGGATAGATGGGCAAGGCAGCATACAAAGCCTCCTGCTCATGAATATCTGCTGATTCAAAAAGTTTCTCTATATCCTTCAGCCATTTTTCACTGTCCTCTGACAATGCTTCCAATACCAATAAGACCCTTGCCGTTTGCAGACAGGTCCATTTACCAGGAGAAAAACCATCCCTGATTTTTGCGGCTTCCTGAAGACCTTGATCTGATAAATTTAATGGATTTTTGGAAAAATGACGGGATGCTTGACTAAAGGATAAAAAAAGCTTCATTGAGCCCATATCTGCTTTAATCCTCTCCACCTGAAGCTCCAACCAATCCATGCTATCGGAAGCGGCTGTTGCCTTCAAGCTTCTCTTTAGAAATTCTATGGTGGATGAAATACTTTTCATACTTTTCAGCTTTTTTGTTCTCTACAAATATAACATTTATTCTATTCCAGTTTTTTGAACATGAGCACAATCATATACTAAAAATTAGTCTCTCGGGTGAAAAAAATAAAAAAAGCCAGACCATCTTATCAAATGGCCTGGCTTAAAATAAGCTAATTCAATTAATGCTTTACAAGTTATTTTAGCCAATCAACGCCAGTATCTTTCCAGCTTCTGGATTTGGCAGAGTCTAATACGGCCTCACATACCTTCTGGGTCTCATAAGCATCTCTAAAAGTAGGGTTACAAGGCTCATCACTTTCAAGACTCTTAAAGAAATCCGCTACTTGATGAATAAAGGAATGCTCATAACCTATACTTGTTCCAGGTATCCACCAACGATCCATATAAGGTTGATCTCCTTCGGTAACATGAATAGAACGCCAGCCTCTAACCTGAGGTTCGTCATTATGATCGAAGTATTCCAATCTATTCAAATCATGTAAATCCCATCTGATGGAAGCATGTTCTCCGTTTATCTCAAAAGTATAAAGCGCTTTGTGTCCTCTCGCATAACGAGTGGCTTCAAAAAGCCCTAATGAACCATTGTCAAAATGGCAATGAAATGCACAAGCATCATCAATTTCAACCTTTTGTTTTTCCCCACTTCCCTGGTGTACTCTTTCCTTGATAAATGTTTCAGTCATGGCAGAAACATCTTTAATCCCTCCATTTAGCCACATGGCAGTGTCTATACAGTGAGCCAAAAGGTCACCAGTCACTCCTGATCCGGCTGCAGCTGCATCTAGTCTCCAAAGTGCATCTCCTCCTTGGGGTAATTCCGGACTGATCGTCCAATCCTGAAGGAAATTGGCCCTGTAATGGAAAATCTTACCTAGCTTACCAGAATCAACAATTTGTTTTGCTAAGGTTACGGCTGGCACTCTTCTATAATTGTACCATACAGTATTTTTTACTCCTGCTTCTTCGATTACTTTTACCATTTCTTCCCCTTCTTCTATGGTTCTGGAAAGTGGTTTTTCACAAAGAATCATTTTTCCTGCTTTAGCAGCAGCGATGGCTATTTCCGAGTGCGTGTTATTTGGCGTACAGATGTCAATGGCATCTACATCATCTCTTTCAATGACTTTTCTCCAGTCTGTTTCATAAGAAGCATATCCCCATTGCTCAGCAAAATCTTTGATTTTGTCTTCCCTTCTGGAACAGGCTACTTGTAAAACTGGTCGGTACTCGTATTCAGGGAAGAAATCCCCCAGTCTTTTATAACCGTTGGTATGGATTCTGCCCATTAGGCCCGTACCTATCAATCCTATTCTTATTTGCTTTTTTTCTGACATGTTTTAGTATTTTGGTTGCTAATCAATTGTGCGTGTAAAAAGGCGATTTACACTACTCTTTCCAGCCATGTTTCTCTCTTACAGAAATCATTGCTGCTAGGATATTGTTCCAGGTATCTTCCTTCTTCATCACCTCATTTGGGAACATACATCCATCCCAGCACATGTGTTTGAAGGCTTTGGTCAATTCACCTTTTTCATCCCTCAACCAATAACCAGCATCTTCAGCAATATCCAATTTACCATTAGGGTCATTGGCCAGGCAATGTCTACCTGTTTTATCATGCGATCCAGAGCCAAAAACGGTAGCATCATTCTGAGCTACGTGGAAATCAATCGTCCAAGGTCTCAAAGCATCCGTCATTTCTTTTAGGGCTGCTTTCCAGACAGATTTGTCTTTCCAGTCATATCCCTCAGGGAGTAACCTGTGTTCAGGGTAATTGTATCCTAATGTATACAATAAGGTATGGGCCATATCAGCCTGAAAACCCAAGAATGGGCTATTTACAGACTCAAGGGTTTCAAGCATAGTTTTCCAGCTTTGCATACCACCCCAGCAAATTTCACCCTCTGCGGCAAGTCTTTCCCCATATCCTTCAGCAATCTTTGCTGCTTCTTTTAGGGTCTCAACTATTATTTTTTGGCTTCCTTTTGGATCTTTTGCCCATACTTCTGGGCTACTAGCGGTGTCTATTCTTACGATACCATTTGGTCTTACACCTATTTCTCTTAATTTTTTGGCAAGCTTACAGGATTTTTCAAGCATATCCAGGTAAACCACCCTGTCTTCTTTGGTTCCTAGAATAGGTCCTCCCCAAATGGGTGCTACCACACTCCCTATTTCTAGTCCAAGTGAGGAAACCTTATCAGCTAATTTTTTAATACCATCATCATCCATGTCCAAATCGACATGTGGATCAAAAAGTCCTATATCCACCCCGTCAAACTT
The DNA here is from genome assembly GCF_056859355.1 of Cyclobacterium sp. L-R. Classification (NCBI taxonomy): domain Bacteria; kingdom Pseudomonadati; phylum Bacteroidota; class Cytophagia; order Cytophagales; family Cyclobacteriaceae; genus Cyclobacterium; species Cyclobacterium sp. L-R. The sequence goes on along the minus strand of NZ_JBSXOH010000037.1, from coordinate 25,577 downwards.
CACACCATTCACTTCGGCATTCGCGGTGTTTTGTAACATCTCATCAAAAGAGATGATAGGCTCGGAATCAGGACCTTTTCCTACTATTCCAGGCCATGTTGCATTATGTAACTTTGGAAAATTATTTTGGGACATAATTTTATATGGTTAGCAATGAATAATTAATTTAAATCACAATAAAAAACCGAAAATTTAAAAGGAAAATTTCCCGTTTAATATTTTGTTATCAATTTAATAAATAACTATTGGAATACCATTGTAAGGCGGTTTCCAATAGTTATTCTATTCGTTTCTAAAGGTTCAAATCAGGGTTCTTAGGGCCAAAATGTTTCAGCATCACTATAGGGTCTGTCTTTGACTGATTGGTGATTTTAACGCCTTCACTTGCCGCTTTCTCAGTGACAAAATACTCATCATGGGTCAATTGTCCATAACGAATCAAAGAAGGTGTTTCAATGTCCCAAGCTCCCATTGTACCGTGACCTTGCATCATGATCATACCATAGGCAGCATTGTCTTTAATGACTACTGTCTGACCTGGGAAAACTGTCAGTTCCTTTGCACTAAAGGCATCAGAGCGATAACAGATCCAGTTTTCTACATAACCTGCCGCTTCCATTTCGGCAACATCAGCTACAGGAACAGGTGCCATAAATCTGGTTTCCAATATATTTGGATCCACATTCAATTCCCAATCAATTACCTCCATCAATTGGTCATAATCACCAATTCTGTCTTTAGGCGTACCTTTCCAAAGTAATTCTTCAGGGATAATGGCCTCATTCACTAGCGATTGGTACATGGCAAAAACATCAGAAGACTTCTGAGGCTCATAAGTACACATACTTCCAGGAGCATGTAGCATTCCTGGAGGAACATCCCAACCCGTACCCGGATCAAGTTTGAAAGCTTGAGAAAAGCTGGTAATCTTATTGTCTCCTTTGTTAAAGTTTTTAAGACACTCTTTAATTTGTTCCTTGGTAGTACCTGGAGCTATTCCAAAAAATGTATAAGGAAAATCTCCACCGTGGTTGTTCAATTGAGGCGGGAAATAGTAAGCTTCAGGCTTACCTTTCATACCAATTTTGGCAGCATGCTCATCATTGTGATGGATATGGTGTGGCAATGGCCCCATATTGTCAAAAAACTTGGAATACATTGGCCAGCTTTCGAATTCATTCCAAAGCCTGTCACCAATGATCTCACCTTTAAGTTCATCGATAACATCCTTCAATAAAATTTGCTCCTCTTTTCCATCTTCTCCCAGGACCACTTTACTTAGGCCTTCATGCTCACCAGTAAGAGGGCCGTTTTCAGCAGGACAGGTAGAAGAAAACCATCTTTCATCTATACCACCTCTTTCACCACCCAAAATATAATAATCATCAGGATGAAGTTTTATTCTTCTTCCGGGTACACAAAAAGATCTAGGCACCCAAGTAGGGGCCAGACGCAAAATCCCCTGTCCTTCTTCTAATGCTTTTTTTGCCAAACTCATAGGTTCTATTTTGATTTATTGTTAATTTATTACTTGTTGTTCTCTACAAATGACTGTATTTTCTTCTTATTTGTCAAGACATCGAATACCAGTTCGTATTGCCTTTTTTCTCCAGGTTTCAAAAGTATAAGCGTACCTTCTTCCCGGGCTTGGGCCTGGCCTATCGGTGGATTTGTACCCGGCTCCAAAGCTGTCACATATTCATTCTCTCCCCAATGTTGCCAATTTACCAACCAAGGGAGTTGTTTTTTGTCAAAGGTCATCCGAAAAGCAAATCCTAAGGCAGGATTGAACAAGCCGGCTCTACATCTATCATCCGACTCAGGTGCTGGATCTATAAATGCCACATCCTCTCCAAAACCACTGTGTTCCGGCATAGGGGCAGGACAAGATTTAAAATCATTTTCTTTATTAAATATCCGGTTGTTGGGATCGCCATCTCTTGCTTCCCAAGATCCTTTCCATAATAGCTGAGTGCCTTCATCTATTAGTGGCCAGCCAAAATTGACATGGTACAATAACATATGTGGCGCCTCTACATTGGAGATATTGGTGACCTCGTCAGTTATTTTAAGGTAAGGCTGGCCTAAAATTCCTGAGATTGTTCTTTTCAGCAAAAGATTAGGGCCGAAAACACTACATTCTCTGATTAATCCGGTAATGTGCATTTCCAAATCACCGGAAAGGAGGTCTGGCTGCTTAATGGCGATAATCTCGGCAGGGCTATTGGAAACTCTCCCATGCAACCCTCTCTTTCCCTGCTCATCATTTTCCGGGCCTCCCACATGGGATAGACCGCAGGTAGTAAGTAATCCTCCGCCAAAGGTACTCAGCCAATCTATTCCGTCTGCCGTGAATGGAGCTGGAGGGGTAATACCAACTTGACTCACCCAAGCCAATCCATGCTCCCCAAACTGTGCTGTAGAAATGTCCATAGCCCGGTCCAAAACCAACTGGTACCGAAAACCAGCGCCTGTGTCAATATTGGCAATTCTTACTCCTTTGCCAGAGCCATTGTCCAGTATAGCAGTCTCAATACCACCTATTTGTTTAACATTTCCAACTTTACCTTTCCAGCGCTGATTTTTTGCCTCCATATTTTTGCCAGCTTTATTGCTCTAAAATAGTTATTCCTCAAAAAGAATCCATCCTGTTCTTTCAGGTAAATCCTCTTTTATATAGCCGAAAATTAAAGGTTCTTTAAATATATATTTCGGTAGGCTACCTGCATAGGAGGGCCAACGTGTACCTGCATTCCCAAATAACCTTTAGAAGAACTATTCGCAGGATCCTCATCGGTCACATCACTCATTAGGGTTCCATTAATATAATGTTTCAAGCGGTTTCCCTTAGCAACAATCCGAATTTCGTTCCAATCGTTTGACTTGACAACCTTTCTCATTTCAGCCCTATCACCCAATTCTTTCACTACTTCAAGTCCTAACCAAGCATTTTTTTCAACATTCGCTCTCAAATCACCCTCTTTTTCTTGAGGATTGATCTTGGTTTGTTGACCTATATAGGCAAGGGTAGTTCTTTTTCTTTCTTCGTAATTTTGGCCTGTATAATTGTTTTTACCATCAATATCTGCTTGGTATCCTTTAAGCGCATGTTCCAAACCTTCTACTGGAGCACTTCTGTAATTGACACCTGAGTTACCAGCCTCAGTAATTTTAAATTCAGCTTTAAATTCAAAATCTGCAGGTTGACCACCCTGATAAATGATAAAATGGTTTCTATCCAATTTGGTGGACTCGGTGATTTCGCCTACCAAAGCCCCATCTTCTACTCTCCAATAGGTGGCATCTCCATCCCAACCATTAAGACTTTCACCATCAAAAATCTTTTTAAAACCATCATTGATGTTTGCTTCAACAGCTACTTCTTCTTGACTTGCTGCCGCATCATCCTTTTGCTGACCTGAACCACAGGAAAATGTAAGCGATGAAATGGCAACCAGTGAAGTTAATCTAAATATATTTTTCATTTGGTGCTGATTTAGGTTGAAAATTTTCAGGCCAAACAAAAATTGTCCGGCCTGAAAACGTTTTTCTTTAAGTATTATTATTTGTATACCTCGTGATTAGGATTGCCTCCTGACACCAGGTAAGCCATCAAATCTTTAAGTTCCTCTTCGTTGAGTCGATTGACTAAACCTGGAAGCATCACAGATACTTCTGACTCTTTCGTACTTGTCACCTTATCTTTTGGAATCTCCACAATCATGTCTGGAGAAAAAGGATTTTGTGATATATAATAAGTCGTTTCATCCTCTCTTATTAACCTTCCAACAACCGAAGACTTGTCTCCCATCACAAATACCATAGCGGCATATTGATCAGAAATCACGTCATTAGGGTTAATGGTCGCTTCAAGAATATCCTTAGGACTAAATCGGGTACCAAGCTGAGTAAGGTCAGGACCTACGGCTCCACCTTCGCCACCCATGGCATGACAAGAAATACAAAGTGTGGCATTAAACATTGCCTTGCCTTTTTCAAGGTCTCTTCCTTTAAGCTCTTCTACTAAAGGTGCTGCCTGCTCAACGGTCCATCTTTTACCAGGGCCTTCAGGCTGAATAGTCGTTTCCACAATCTCATTTCCAGATCCGGAAAGCCTTTTACCTCCTGATAGTTCATCGTAATGATCAAACTTGGATTTTGGAACAGTACTTAGTGCCATTTTTCTAGCTCTGTCAATAAAGCCTACATAACTTCTACCACCTTTGTACTGGAATGCATTATTGGTCCAATTGAAATATTTTTCATAAGAGGACTCATCCCAACCAGCTTTGGCTCCTCCAAGTACTGTAGCCAAATAAGTTTGTTGCGCAGGAGGCACATTGGCAAGCATATTTGCTATATCCAAACCATACTGAGGATTTCTCATGATCAGGTCAGACGAAGCTGTAAGTGTTTTCTGGAAATTAGGATCATCTTTTGCATTTTCTAACATGCCCAATAATTTAGGCACTGCAGTAGGTGCTTCTATTTTCACCAAAACTTTGCCTATCACCCTGTTTACCCTGTTTGTTTCTGCCGGAAACTGGGCATCCAAATAGCCAATCAATTGATCTCTTACAGAACCAGTTGGGTTACCATGTCTGGCAATAACTACTTCAAAAGCTCTGGCCAAATTCATTTGATCTTCCTCATTGAGTGACCCATAATCTAAGCCCATCAATGCTTCTATCATTTGATTTCTCTGTGAAGCATTTCCATGTCTCGCTAAGGCAATAATTGCCTGAGCCAAAGCCCTTGGATTGGTTTCGTTCAATGCTTTGCTTTGCCATTCGGAAAGAGGTTGATGTTCTACAACTATCCTTGCCGCATATTGCACAAACCTGTCCTTATGGCTCAAATATGGCCAAGCAAAATCAATCGCACCAGATTTTGGTCCAGAATGGTATGCTTCTAAGCTTCTACGGATTTTGTGTTCTTCAGGAAGGTCTGCTTCCGTAAGACCACCTTTACGCTCACCACTTAGGTCTCCAGTATAATGAACTCTGTACAAGTCAGACTCAAGGCGTCTACCACCAGTCATAAAATACAAAGCACCATCAGGTCCGATCACACCATCTGTCAAAGGAAGTGGAGAGCCTGAAATAAATTCTTCACCTGTAGCCGTATAAGACCCGCCATTTGGCTCCAGGTTAATTTTGTACATGATACCAAAACTCCAATCAAAGGCATAAAGTGCATTTCGATACTCTTCAGGGAATTTTGCTTTACTACCATAAAACACATTGGTAGGGGAACCCTGGCCAATATTCAATACTGCTGGAAGATTATCTGTGTAATCCGGAGACCATTTCATGTTTCCTGTTCTCCAACCATATTCACTACCACTAGTTACGTGGTTGATTCGAGTAGGTCTGTACCATGGCATGCCAAAGTCCCACTCCATATCAGAATCATAAGTAAACAAATCACCTACTTCATTGAAAGCTACATCAAATGGATTTCTATAACCTACACTAATTAACTCCCATTCTTTACCTTCAGGATCAATTTTAGCTACCCATCCTCCTGGTGCTCCTCTACTGTTGGCATGACCTCTAGGATCCTTGATTTCAGGAATCAGGTTGTCATTTTCCCAAACACGTGGAATTCTGTAATGATCCATTTCAGGAACGTCAATATGATTTCCTACAACAATGTATATTGACTTTCCATCAGGTGAAACAACCATACTGTGAGGACCATGTTCTCCAGGGCTACCAGTAAATTCTCTTACGGTTGTTATTTTATCAAATTGATCATCTCCATTGGTATCTTGAAGTCTATAAAGACCTGTACTCTTGTCAAAATCATCATTGGCACGATGATTTACCATTACATATAGGCTGTTAAAGGCATACAATAAAGCCTGAGCATAACCCATACCTATTTTATCATCTCCTGCATCTCCAATAATCAATTTATTCACTGTTGGAGTCAAAGAATCTGAACCAATGGGCGGAACCTCCATGCGATAAATCGCACCGTATTGGTCTACGGTTAAAAGTCGGTTTTTATCATCGAAGGTCATTCCCACCCATGATCCCTGGTCATTCTCTCCCGGGCTATATAAGTGTTCAGCTTCGAAACCTGTCGGCAATTTTAATTTGGCTACCTTGGGATGCACCTCCTTTTGGTCAACATCGCTTTGACCACATGATCCCATCATTAACAGGATCAATCCAGCCATTAGCCAGTTCTTCATTATTTTATTTTTATACATAAGTTAGTTGTTAATTCACATTCCTACTAGCAATTGTTTACCACTCGCTTAAAACCATTTTTAAAATTAACCCAAATTCGCAGCTTATGATAACCAATAATGTCGAAAAAAAACCTTTGGTCATAAAAACCCAAAAAACAACGGAAAGCGATAAAGCTTTCCGTTGTACCTTAAACCATAAATATGGCTTAAATCTTAGCACAAACCTTTAGAAGTGAGGGGTTATCTCAGCTTCAGCTGCAGGCAATGCGTAATATTTGGTGATATTAGTAAAAGCATTGGATCTGAATGTAGCACCTTCAGGATAATAATAATCCAAAGGATTTGCTAAGGCTCTTTGACCAAAATCTCCAATGATTTCTTGAACCCTATCCGCTCTGACAATATCAAACCATCTTTTGTTCTCAAAAGCCAATTCCACTCTTCTTTCTTTAAAGATAGCTTCTCGCATATCGGCTTGGCCGGATGCAGTTGTTGCGTCCAATCCAGCTCTTTCTCTGATTTCGTTCAGATATTCTGCTGCTTCTGCAGTTTTACCTTGCTCATTAAGGGCCTCAGCCAAGAAAAGTAGAACTTCTGCATACCGGTAGATAGGCCAATTAATGCCGTGGTTTCCATGCAAGGCATGGGGCTTGGCATATTTCTTAATGTAAGGATAAACCTTGTCTTCTCTATCACTTCCCGCAATCTCTACATAAGCGATGGATGCATCTTTTCTCAAATCTCCATCTTCATAAGCCGCAATAATATCGGGAGTAGGAACATTGTTACCTTCTCCATCAAGCCCTTGAGTATTGGATGTCCCTGTAATGGGCTGTAATTCCTGAGAAGAAATTGGTCTCGGCATAAAGCTGTACAAGAAGTTTCCATTCAAGCCTTCAGGACCTTCAAGGTACTGTACCTCAAATAAAGATTCTGCATTGTTTTTATTACCCACACTTTCGGAAAATACATTTTCATAATTTTCAATAAGTTCATATTCTCCACTACTAACTATGGCTTTCAACAAAGTCTCAGCTTCTGACCATTTCTTTTGTGTGATGTAAACATCTGCAAGCAACATTTGCGCTGCACCCTTAGAAGCTCTACCTACTCCTTGATTGGAACGTACAGGAAGCAAAGCAATTGACGCTTGAATATCACTTACAAGTTGATTGTAAATCTCTGCTTCAGGTGTGATCGGTAGGGCCGCTTCTTCTCTTGTAGTAACAGGCTCTAAATGAAGTGGTACACCACCAAAATACCTTGCCAATTCATAATAAGCATAGCCTCTTAAGAAAAGCGCTTGTCCTTTTAAATTATCCTTTTTGTCTTGGTCAAATTCAACCTCATCGATTACCGAAAGAATTTGATTGGCTCTGGCGATAATAAGGTAATCCTGTCGGTACTGATTAAGCACATGGGTATTTGAAGTAATTCCCTGCGCTTCAGGCAAGGCATGGTCAGAAATATCTTCTTGTTGCTCTGTAGCTCCAAAGTTGATATTCCTGGCATAGATCGTATTGTCAGAACGCATTTCACATAATAACCAAGAACGGTCATCAGCTATGGAACGAAGTGGTGCATAAGTTGCATTAACCGCTTGCTCAAAATCCGCCTCTGTCTTATAAAAGGTGGCTGAACTAAGTGCCGTCTCGGGAGTTAGGGTCAAAAACTCTTCACAGCTTGACGCCATAATACCCAAAAGCACTATGAATATATTTATTTTTTTCATTTTTAATCAAATTAAGGTAAAAAGCCTGATTAGAATGTAATGTTTGCACCGATAGTGAAGGTACGAGGAATTGGGTAACCTGTAAGGTCAACTCCTGGGCTTAGATTACCTCCATCACCTGTTCCATTGTCTTGACTAACTTCTGGGTTAGGACCTCCCCAGTAAGGAGTAAAGATATACACATTCTGTACTGAGGCATATACTCTGGCACCTTTCACAACATTGGCAATTTTTCCGATGTCATAACCAAGCGTAATGTTTTTGATAGAAAAGAAAGAAGCATCATAAACAAAATTGCTATTTGCCCAGTCTCTTTCGATCCCTGTCACATTACCACCCCCTACTGTGGTTCCGAAGATTCCTTCACCCGGATCAGAAGGAGAGCGGAAACGATCAGTTGCTTTTGCAACCATATTAAATACTCCATCCAAATTGGCTGTACTATATAGGTGTCTCATGTACAACTGATTGCCATGTGAGCCGGAAGCAATGATATTCAAATCCCATTGTCCGTACTTAAAGTTATTGGTAATACCATAAGTAAAGTCAGGGAAAGGATTTCCTATGATTGTTCTGTCATCATTGTCTCCTCCACGTGTAATGATACCATCACCATTAATATCTTCTAGTTTGATGGATCCTACAGTAGACCGTCCAGGAACCTGAGGAGAATTATCTAAATCATCTTGATCCATATAATTACCTAGCTTTCTCAGACCGTAAAATTGACCGAAAGGCTGTCCTACCTGGGTGATGTGATAAGAACCATATACTCGGTCTATACCATCAGCCAAAGCTTCTACCCTATTTCTATTGAAAGAGATATTGGCATTGGTTGTCCATATTAATCTTCCTTCGGTATTTCTTGAAGTGATAGAAAATTCATGACCCCAGAATTTGATCTCACCAATATTATCGGTAAAGCTTCCAAAGCCTGCTTCCTGAGGAATCTGAACATTGTACAACAGATTGGTGGTGTTTTTCGAGTAATAATCATAAATGAAAGTTACACGATCATCAAACAAGCCTAAATCAAGTCCTATATCAAATTGCCTGGTTGTTTCCCATCCTAGGAAAGGATTGGATAATGAGGTAATGGCAGCCCCTGGTACCACTGTATTGTCAAATACATGGTTTACGGTATTACTAACCAAAGCATATTGGGTATAATTACCGATATTATTGTTACCAGTAACACCAAAGCTACCTCTAAGTTTAGCAAAGGAAACTTTGTCACTTGTATTCAAGAAACCTTCGTCAGACAATACCCAACCAGCAGATACTGAAGGGAACACACCCCAACGGTTTTCAGAACCAAATCGAGAGGACCCATCAGCCCTTATGGCTGCAGTCATCAAATACTTGCCTTTGAAGTTATAAGTCAATCTAGAAAGGAATGAAGTCAATGACCACTCCTGTACGTCAGAAACGGAACCACCTCTATTGATGTTAATTGCGCCTTGAATGGTAGGAAGCCTGTCATCAGCATAGGTATCTGCTGCAACTCTTGTTCTCTCTCTTCTGAATTTCTGGTTAGTAAAACCTCCCAATAACTGGAAGTTATGGTCATTGATAGATTTGTTATAAGTAACCGTATTTTCATTCAACCAGCTAAAATTATCATAATGATCCCTTACAGAAGAAGCAACTGCTGGAATAGCAATGTTGATTCCTGAAGTGGCCGTAGATGGGTTGAAATAAAAATATTTGCTATTTCTTATTTCCGCATTGATGGTAGATTTAACAAATAATCCTTCAATAGGCTCATACTGAACATATGCATTTGAAAGCAAGTTGGTTTGCTTGGTCTCATTGGTGATCTCTAAAGCAGAACGAACATAGTTTGGATAGGCAAAGATATTACCTGTTTCAGCAGGGAACCTATTGTAATATGTCAATTCACCTTCATCATCATATATAGGCATATTTGGCCACGCATGTAGGGCATTGAACAAAATACCTGTACCCCTTGAACCATCTGTTCTAGGTGTATTGTCCCTTACATATTGAGGGGCAAGATTAAATCCCATAGTAAGCTTGTCAGAAGCAGTATAATCAGAGTTAATCCTTAATGAAAAACGTTCATAATCCGTGTTCAATACCACACCTTCTTGGTCAAAATAACCAGCCACTACAGAAGTTCTCATTTTTTCTGTATTGGAATTAATGGTCAGGTTGTAATTAGAAATTGGCGCTGTTTGTAGCAAAGCGTCATACCAATCCTGGGTTTTTCCTTCATAAGAAGACGGATTTTGAAACATGTCCGGCACAGGTCTGCCCGCATCCTCATAATACTCCTTTTTAAACTGGGCAAACTCAACCGCATCCATCATTTCAAGACGGTTGTAGTGTGGTACATTTTGAATACCAGTGTACACATTTAGAGAAACACTAGACTGTCCTGCTTTACCTCTTTTAGTAGTAATTAGAACCACACCGTTCGCAGCTCTAGAACCGTAAAGAGAAGTAGAGGCAGCATCTTTCAAAATTGTGATATCCTGAATTTCATCCGGGTTCAAAGTGGAAATATCTCCTGTGATAGGGAAACCATCCACTACATATAAGGGATCACTACCTGCAGAAACAGAAAGTTGCCCCCTGATACGGACGTTCATTCCCTGTCCTGGTCTACCTGTAGTTTGGTTTATTTGTACACCTGCCAACTGCCCCTGTAACTTTTGAGCCATTTGAGACACTGGCATATCCATCAGATCATCACCATCTATGGTTTGCACCGAACCGGTGATCTCTTTTTTCAACTGACTACCATAACCCACCACAACAACTTCTGTCAAATCGCTCACAGAAGAGGCTAGGGTAACATCATATTGCGTTTGACCACCTTGAATAGTGATTTCTTTGGTCGCATACCCGATATAACTTACCGAAAGGACTTCTCCTGCGGCAGCTTCCACCTGAAACTTTCCATCGAGGTCCGTAACTGTTCCTCGTGTAGTCCCTTTCACCAATACCGACACTCCCGGTATTGTTTCGTTATCGCCTTCTGAGCGTACCACACCCGAAACGGTGCTTTGCGCATAAGAAGCGAAACTCAATAACATAGCAGCTAAAAGGGAAAATAGCTGCTTGCTATCCAAAAATTGGTAACAATTTTTTTTCATAATTAATAGGTTAAATTGATTTGGGAAATTGACTCTCTCATCGGTTTAATGATGATTTCAAATACAATAAAACCCTAATTTTCTCTAAAACTGTCCTGTACTGTGCTGAAGAAAAGTTCCACTCTTTCTCCTACAAATCAGATCGGTATATTGTAGTTATCTTAAAAAAATTAGGAGCAGGAATATTTAATTTTGAATAAAAAGAAAAAATAAAATATTTCGACATTCAATTCAGGATAATATCAAGGGACATAACTTTATATTCTGCCAGCCTATTTTAAAAAAGAATGAGCTTCAGAAAACTTAAGTCTTCTGAAGCTCATTAAAAGAAAAAAATTAATAACCTGGATTTTGAACCAATGAAGAATTTATTCTCATTTGATCCTGTGGTATAGGGAATAGAATCTCATGAGCCTCAAAAATAAAGTCATTGTTTGAAAAAGGTATTCCCTCTCTGGAAGTCGTAGGATTTGCACGCTCTCTTAGTCCATAGGCATTAAGCATGGTAACTAAGTCACTGGCAGATTTAGTACGTTTCAAATCAAACCAACGGTGGTTCTCAAATGCCAGCTCAATCCTGCGCTCATTTAGAAGCACTTCTCTGAACTCATCCTTGCCCAGGCCATTGATAGGATCCAACCCTGCTCTGGCACGGATCTCATTTAGATAGCTATAGGCAGTTCCAGTAGGACCGTCCACTTCATTGATGGCCTCAGCAAGCATCAATAGCACATCCGCATACCTAATTACAGGCCAATTGTCATTGGTTACCCCTCTGATAGTATGTGGATGATTGAATTTATTGATAAATGGTACGCCGACATATTCACCTTGAAGATTGGTATAACCTTCCTTTAAAGAAACATCTTTTCTCAAATCTCCTTCTTCGTACAAGGCAATGATCTCATTGGTAGGCGTGTTCCAGCCACCACCATCCTGGCCTGGAAAATCAATGACCGCTCCTCCGGATTCTCTCGGGGCAAATGTATAGATAAAATTACTGTTGACCCCGTATTGATTGTCGCCCTGGTATTGAATATCCCAAATGGATTCCTGATGGTTTTTATTCTGCGGATCAAATATATCCTCATAATTATCCAGCAAATCGTAACCCAAGGAAGTTACCTGATTCAATGTTTCTATCGCCGCAGAGTAATTTTTTCTGGTCAGGTGAACCTTACCCAGTAAACTTAAAGCCGCACCTTTTGTCACCCTGCCGATATCGTCTGATCCATAATTGGCAGGTAAAGCACCTATCGCGAAATTAAGGTCAGAGATAATCTGCTGGTAGACCGTTTCAACTGGTGATCTGTTGTACTCAAATGCTTCAGCAGGAGATTTCACAGGTTCGGTAATAACAATTACATCACCAAAATGCTGCACCAGATGAAAGTAAAGGTAAGCCCTGATCATTTTCAACTCACCCTCAGACCTCAATTTGATGGCCTCAGTAGCATTGGATTCAGGCAGTTTACTTAGCCCAGTATTGACATTTACCATTATCCCATAGGTACTGTTGTACAAGTTGGTAACGTTAGAGGTGGCAGGATTGTATTGCCAAAATTCCAAGGCCTCAAGGCTTGGTCCGCTACCTCTGTTTCCAGGATTGAAATGTAGGGTAGTATTGTCTGAAATAAACTCAGTATACTGCCATTGATTCAAGTGCCAGCCTCTCAACTGTCCATACACACCGTTTATGGCCTGTATGACTTGTTTTTCTGTCTGGTAAAAATTATCAGACACCAAAACCGTAGGGTCTGTTTTATTCAGAAACTCTTCATCACAGGCTGTGCCTAGTAGCAGAATGCCTATGCAAAGGATCGTTATATTAAAATACTTTTTCATGTTTCTAGTCAATTTATGATTTAGAATCTTATGGATGCGCCTAAAGTGAATGTTCTAGGCATTGGATAAGCTTCATCGTCCACGCCTATATTGATTCCACCTCTTGTGTTGATTTCAGGATTGGTTCCTGGGAATGAAGTAAACAGAAAAGGATTTTCTGCACTAAAAAACACCCTTGCATTAGGAAGTATTGGGTTTTTCGGAATAGTATAACCGAGGGTAATGTTTCTTAACCACACATGGCTAGCATCATATACATACCTGGAATTTGACTCGCGCTGCCATTTCCATGTATTGGTAGTGGCCCCTCTGCCGTCACCAGGATTTTCTGCAGACCTCCAACGGTTAACACCTGATTGCAGAATATTGAACACCCCATCCATGTTCATTGTAGTGGCCTCTATGTTTCTAAAAACATCATAATTGAAGGCTCCGGTGAACATTAGGTTAAAGTCAAAGTTTTTGAAATCACCTCCTAGGGTATAGCCAAGGATGTAATCCGGATGCGGGTTACCTATTTCTATCATGTCCTGTTGGTCATAGGAAATCACCCCATCTCCATTGGCGTCAAAATACTTATAGGTACCCGGAACTGCCCCATCTTGGTTAGGCCAGGCTTCAATTTCTGCATCAGTATTGAAAATACCCACCATTTTAAAGCCATGTAGCATCGCCAAAGGTTTTCCCACCTGAGACACATTATAAGTACTATAAAAACCACCTGACCAGATCTCATCATTTTCACCTCTTATCTCCAACACTTTATTTCTATTGATGGTAAGGTTTACATTGGACCTTATGTTGACCTGATTGAACTTGGTTCTGTAATCCAAAGCCAGTTCAAGGCCTCTGTTTCGTACTTTACCAACATTATCCAAAGATTGAGTAAATCCTGAAATCACAGGCATCTCTACAGAAAGCAGCATATTATTGGTCAACCTATTGTAATACTCCGCGGTCAAAACCAAGCGGTTATCAAACATGGCCCAATCCAAACCAATATCGGTCTGTTGGGATTGTTCCCAACCTAAATTGGCATTGGCAAAATTGGAAAGAATTTGTCCGTTGGCAATGGCTCCTCCCAAAACGTAATTTGAAATCCCCATATTTGATAAACTAGAATAATTACCAATGGCATTGTTTCCAGTAACCCCAAAGCTAGCCCTCAATTTCATATCGGTGATCCAGCGAGTTTCTGGCATAAAGGATTCTTCAGAAATTCTCCATCCTGCTGAAAATGCAGGAAAATTCCCCCATTTATTGTCTGCTCCAAAACGTGAACTACCTTCTCTTCTAAAAGATGCGGAAAAAAGGTACTTGTCGTTGAAAGAATAGTTGGCCCTTGCAAAGTAAGCCATCAAACTCCAATCCGCTTCCCCAGAGGTAGAGGTTTGCCTAATGGCAGCACTCAAAAACCTAACTTGATCATTGGGGAATTCATTGCCATTCCCCTGCAAGAACTTATAAGTTTCTTCTTGAGCAGAAAAACCAAGTAGCCCTTCCACTCTATGGTTTCCAAAAATCTTATTGTAAGACAATAATTGATCTGCTGCAATATTAAGGGTTTCAAATCTTCTCTGGTACAAAGTGGCTTCCCTTGGTGGGGCTTGATTAAATCCTGTACCTGCCAAAGTAGACGGTCTGAATTCTTTCTGATCGCTGTTTTCTAAGATTGCGTTTACAGAAGTTCTGAACTTAAAGTTTTTCAAAAAAGCAAATTCCAAAAACCCATTGGTCATGACATTGTTTTCTGATAGTTTACGTTCCATTTCATGCAACTCCTGCACCACATTGGCCGCACCAAAGACACCATTTGTTCCTCCAATATAATCATTGAAACTTCCGTCTTCATTGTAAACAGGATATCGTGGATCCGCCCATAAGGCCTTTCCAATTATTGCACTTCTTCCATTGGTAGAGGCATAATCCTCATTGGAATGGGAGGCAGCGATGTTCCATCCCATGGTAATAAAGTCATTAACTTTACCCCCTATGTTTGCCCTGACATTAAAACGCTCAAAACCCGTTTCGATCACCGCACCTTCTTGGTTGATATAACCTACAGAAACCAGGGAGCGAATGCCCCCTTTGCCTGAGGACAGGGTGGCGTTGTAACTTTGGAATTTAGCATTCTGATTTAATATTTCATCAAACCAATCTGTTGAGACAGTGTTTTGTTCAGGATACCTGAATTCAAGCGGAACTTCTTCAATCGCTGGCTCTCTTTTTTCGAAATACCTGATTCTGTCTACAAAACTATCATGCTTGAACTGAGCAAACTCTGTCCCATTCATCATCTTTGTTCTTCTACTGTCAGGTACATTCTGAATACCTTGGTTGACCACAAAATCAAGATTCACCACGCCCTCTTTTGCTGATTTTGTAGTGATCAGGATCACACCATTGGATCCTCTGGCACCATAAATGGCTGTAGATGCCGCATCTTTCAGCACCGTCATGCTTTCAATGTCTGCAGGGTTAAGGTTTTGTCCCAATGAAGTTCCCACAGGAAAGCCATCAACTACATAAAGGGGCTTACTCCCTGCGCCTAAAGAACCAATTCCACGAATGGTTACTTCCATCTCTTCTCCTGGCCTACCTGAAGTCTGCCTAACCTGCACCCCTGCTGCCTGTCCTTGAAGCAAACGGGTAACATTCGTAGTAGGCACCTCTCCAATATTGTCCATATTTATTACAGATACTGCCGAGGTAATGTCTGCCTTACGCTGGGAACCATACCCAACTACCACTACCTCTCCAAGGTCACCCATAGATGACTCCATTAAGATCTCATAGCTGGTTTGTCCCCCATTTACAGGAACCTCCTGGGTTGTAAAGCCTATAAAACTTACGGTAAGTATATCTCCGGAAGCAGCCTGAACTGTAAATTCCCCGTCAATATTGGTAACCGTGCCTCGACTAGTGCCCTTTACAAGAATAGAAACCCCTGGAAGGGGCTCATTGTCCTCCACGCTAACAACTTTACCTGAAATCTGGCTGGCCTGACGGGAATACCCCAGCATGACCACCATTATCAGTAGCATAGTTATTAACATTCGGAGCTTAAATTGTACCGAATAGTAACTTTTTTTCATGATTATTTTGGTTTGACTGTAAAATTAAACAATACAAATAGTATTGAAATTAACCCAAAATAAAAGGAATCACTATCCTGCACTATCCTGTTCTGTTAAAATTTTATATAAGCGGATACTGGTTTGAAAGCATTAAATTTCACCCTAAAGTTATTTCAAAAAACAAACAAGTAGACATCAACTAATTTACCTGTATATTCCAAAAGGATTCTTTATAAGGGATTTAAACCCGAAATATGAAATAGACATTCTATTACATAATCCGGGTTAAAAGAAAGTTTTTTGGATCAAAAGAAAAAAAAAGGGAGCCATTGGCTCCCTTAATGCATTCATAAATCTGATGGTAATTATTTTTTTACCCTGATTTTTTCTTTAATCCTTGCAGATTTACCATGTCTTCCTCTCAAGTAGAACAATCTTGCTCTTCTTACTTTACCTTCTCTCAATACTTCGATTTTTTCGATGCTTGGAGAAATAATTGGGAATATTCTTTCTACACCAATACCATTCGAAATTTTCCTTACGGTAAAAGTTTCGCCATTTGTATTGATATTTTTTCTTTGGATAACGGTTCCTTGAAACTGCTGAACTCTTTCTTTAGCTCCTTCAGTAATTTTCACGTGAACGTTGATGGTATCACCAGCCTTAAAAGATGGGAATTTACTTCGCACATCTTTGTACTCCTGTTCTACGAATTTAATAAGTAGTTCGCTCATTGCTTTACTATTTTGCTTATCGCTTTTATGGATACTTAGTAAGCACCCTTAATTATCGTTTTGTTCTATATTATTATCGTCCCTCTCTTTGGAAATGCCATCATTCATTAAATCTGGCCTTCTTTCATGAGTCCGACGTACCGATTGATCAAACCTCCATGACGCTATCTTGGCAGCATGTCCTGACAGCAAAACCTCTGGCACTTTCCATCCAGCATAATCTGCTGGCCTAGTAAATACTGGAGGTGCTAAAAGACCATCCTGAAAAGAATCTGTCAAGGCAGAAGTCTCATCATTCAAAACCCCTGGAAGCAACCTGATTATGGCATCAGTAACAAGTGCAGCAGGAAGTTCACCTCCCGAGAGCACAAAATCACCAATACTAATCTCCTTGGTAATGAAAATCTGCCTTACTCTTTCATCTACGCCTTTATAATGGCCACAGAGAATAATTAGGTTTTTTTTCAATGACAAGGCATTGGCTGTCGATTGATTGAAAGTTTCACCATCAGGTGTCATATAAATGATCTCATCGTAATCCCTCAATTTCTTCAAGGACTCGATACAATTGGCAATGGGCTCGATCATCATGACCATACCAGCACCACCTCCAAAAGCATAACCATCTACGGTCTTTTGCTTACCAATACCATAATCTCTTAAATCATGTATTTCTACCTTGGCCAATCCTTTTTCTTCGGCCCTTTTCAAAATTGAATGTGAAAAGGGACCTTCAAGGAGACCGGGTAAAACCGTTATGATATCAATGTGCATCACCTATCAATCTTCCAAGTAAATGTCAATCAAGCCCTCAGGCAAGTGACAGAAAACTTTTTTTTCTGCCTTATCAACTTTTTGTATGATTCCGTCCTTTATGGGGATAAGTACTTCTTTACCCTTGTATTCCATACCGATCAAATCCTGGGTCTCCATATCATAGATTACCTTAACTTGACCCAACTCGCCTAGCACTTCGTCGATCACCATGAAACCCACTAATTCGTGGAAATAATACTGATCATCTTTAAGTTTTGGAAGAGCTGTTGATGGAAGGTATAAAGCCGAACCAACCATGGGTTTTACCTGATCGATGTGATTAAACTCCTCAAACTTGGCTAAAAACCTGCTATTGGGTTGGGGCACCATGTGCTCCAAAATAAATGGAACCAAGCGGTTTCCATTCTCTACAAAAACATGCCCTAAACCTTCGTAATCTTCCGGATAATCAACATCAAGAACCAACAAAACCTCTCCATGTAATCCATGAACTTTGGCAATATGGCCCAATTGGTAACAATTGTCTTTGTTCATGGTATTTGATCAGTTTTATGCTTTTTCTTCAGCAGCATCTTCGCCAGCGGCAGGAGCTTCTCCTTCAGCAGGGGCTTCAGCTACAGGTGCATCAGTTGCTTCAGGAGCTTCTGGTGCGGCAGCGGCTTCAGCAGCTTTAGCTTCAGCATCAGCTGCAGCTTTTGCAGCATCTTCTCTTTCTTTGATCGCGTCAAGACGGGCTTGATTTTTAGCAGTCTCTGCTTCCAATGCGGCCTTTTTAACACTTTCTTTAGCAGACTGAATTTTCTCAACCTTGCTAGAAATAGCTTTTTCTTTACCATCTAACCAAGCCTGGAATTTCTCATCCGCTTGCTCTTGGGTAATTGCTCCCTTTACAACACCAATTTGAAGGTGTTTTTTCAACATGACTCCACGATAAGAAAGCATGGCTTTCACAGTATCGGTAGGTTGCGCACCATTCATCAACCATTTCAACGCTCGGTCGTTGTTGATGTTTATGGATGCAGGATCAGTATTTGGGTTGTAAGACCCGATTTTCTCGATAAAGCGTCCATCACGTGGAGCCCTAGCATCAGCAATTACTACATCATAGATGGCCATTTTTTTACGACCTCTACGTGCTAATCTGATTTTTACTGCCATATTATATTGACTTTTAGTTAATTGATGGAACCCGTCCATCGTTAATTTTTGGACTGCAAAGATAAGCTAATAATATCAAAAAGAAGAATAAGACTATATTTTATTTGCGTAATAGCAAAATTATGGTTTAAATTGCGGTGTTTTTGAGGGGGAAAGTCTTCAAAAACATGCTCAAACGGCTTAATCACTTGTTAGCCAATAACAAAGAAGCAGTTATTTTAATTTTATAATACTAGGCCTCGTAGTTCAATGGATAGAATAGAAGTTTCCTAAACTTTAGATGCAAGTTCGATTCTTGCCGAGGCCACAAAAAACCCCATTTACAATATGTATTTGGGGTTTTTGTTTTTTCAGCTTTAGACAAATCTATTCTCCATTTTTTTTTGCGGCTCGCACCTCTCTCCAATATTTCCCTTAAGCCTATCCCCTGAAAAGGCATTAACCTTATTCCTCTATTATGGTTAGACCTGGGCGAACAATTCATCTCTCAATCTAAAAATTGACACAAAAAAAAAGCTATGAAATAAAATCCCATAGCTTTAGTCAATTAACAATAAACCCAAAATAACCTGCTGTAGGAGAAGGAGTCGAACCTCCACGGAGCAGTTAGGAAAAATACGAGCTCGCTATTTTCTTTATCCTGTGATCTCCACCCCCGAGACAGGAGGGCATGTCTGCCAGTTTCATCATCCTACAGTATATATCAGTAATAAAGATTCCCTTCACTACCCAAAGACCTTTTGTCTTTGTTTGATATGTCAAAGGTAATTAAAAGATTAATAAATTAAAATTATGGTAACAATTAATATATATTTTTACACTATAATTATTAAACATGCTATTTTATTTACAAATCATTAATTCAACACTTCTAAAATCAACCCTAATTAAAAGATTTGTAATAAATAAAACACACAACCTTGATTTGACAAATAAAGTGAAATTTCTTGCCTACAAAACACATCTACCTTGGGAATGAAAACAAGCATTTTTGCCCGTATTCCAACCTGTTTTTAGGAGAAACCGAGATAAAAACCATCCAAAATCAATTAATTATCCCAACTAATCGATATTTTAGAATATAAGTTTATCGAGAAAAGTCAGAATAGCTTTACCTCGACACAAAAAAAACAAACCATGAACAACGGACTAAAAATCACAATTTTTTCTTTTTGGGTCATTAGCGGATGCTCTTTTCAGACCAATAATATTGTAATTCAAAGTCTGTCAGGAAAACACCATCCCTTAAAAAATGAAATTTGGCTCTCACATGAACATATTTTGGTGGATTTTATCGGGGCTGATAGCATTGATTATAGTGAATGGAATCATAAACAAGTTATTGATGAAATAACGCCCTATTTGGAGGAGCTGAAGACATACAATGTCGGTTACTTTGTAGACGCAACTCCTAACTATCTTGGAAGAGATGTATTATTGCTGGAAAAGATAGCCAATAAAACCGGATTAGAAATCCTTACTAATACAGGCTTGTACGGGGCAAGAAACAATCAATTTATTCCGGATTTTGCAAAAAGAATGACGGCCAAAGAATTGTCAGACATATGGATAAAGGAGTTTACTGATGGCATAGCCGGAAGCTCCATACACCCCGGTTTTATTAAAATTGGAGTTGACAATTCGGATCCTTTAAGCCCTATGCACAGCAAGCTGGTAAAAGCTGCTGCCCTAACTCACCTGGAAACAGGCTTGACCATTGCTTCCCATACCGGAGCAGCCAAAGGTTTGTGGCCACAATTGGCGATACTGAATGAACTTCAGATTTCTCCCGAAGCCTTTATCTGGGTACACGCACAATCAGAAACCAATACGGAAGCCTACCTTAAAGCAGCAGATAAGGGATGCTGGATTAGCCTTGACGGTTTGGGGTGGGACCTTGAAAGGCATGTAGAAAAAATAGTTTTTGCCAAAGAAAATGATTTTTTGGACCGTATTTTGATTTCCCATGATGCAGGATGGTACGATCCTCAAAAAGACCAGCAAAGCATAAAGGGCTATACCAATATTTTCAGCCAACTTATTCCTGCTTTGAAAGCGCAGGACTTTACGGAGGAGGACATTCAGCTGCTGTTAAGCACAAATCCTTCAAAGGCTTTCTCGATCAAAATCAGAAAAACAAAATGAAGGGTCTCGCAAGTGAAAAGGGCTGAATTTCTTTATTAGGCATTAAAAATACTTGCAAGAAAACCCAAAATCACTAATCGCAATCAAATTACCTCATGGACATACCCAAACTTGCCCCCCAACAACCGCTATATTCTACCATTGAAATCCGATGGTTCTTCAGTTCTCCAATTGAGGAACTATTGAATTTCGTAAAAGAGTTTTCATTGAATAAAAATGTACGGGATAGCCGTACAGATACTTATTTCCCAATGGCAGACAGGCCGGATCTGGGGCTTAAGGTTAGAGATGATATTTACGAAGTAAAGCAAAGACAGGAATGGACCATCCCTCTCCCGGAATCCCAGCCTTTGCCCGGTAAGTTTGAAGCCTGGGACAAATGGACGTTGGAAAAATTACCCAAAACTGAAAGTAAATTAACCGGTTTACCCATTCTAAAGAAACGTTGGCTGACAAGCCTTGACCAAGCATTTAATGTCATTTCCAATTTCTCAAACCCTCCGAAGAAAATTCAAATCGAATATACGGAAATCAAAATTGAAGCTACAAACCATTATACTTTTGCCTTGGAAATTTCAGGCTTCCCTACCCCGGAAAAGCTTCTTGAAATTGCCAGAAAAACACCAATCCACCCGAGGATGACCGCAGAAAACTGTTGCAGCTACCCTTCTTTTATTTTGGAAAATGTAGTAAAAAAATAATCCCCAGTCATAAGAAAATATCTCATGACTAAGGATTACATTATCTATTAAAGGGCAAATCTATTGTTCCTTTTCCCAATATTCTTTTGCTTCCAATTTCTTCTCTTTCTCCCATGCTTCAATTTTTTCTGAATATGCCTTGGCCCAGGATTCCATCTTTTCTGCATTTTCCGCGGCCCAAACTTCCATTTTCTTTTCAAATTCTTTTATTTTAGGCTCGTTCTCTTTCTGCCAGGCTTCCATTTTTTGCTCAAACTCCTTCATTTTAGGCTGAAATTCTTTTTCCCAGGCTTTCATTTTTTCCTCGAATACCTTTTGGGATTTCTCCATTTTCTTTTGAAGCAACTCCATTTTCCGCTCAAGCTTTTTCTTTTGTTCCTGTGACAAAACGGAGGTATCCCCCTGCAGCATCACTATATTTCTTGCATATACTTGAATACTGTCTCCAAAACCACCCATAATGTTTTGGGTATAATGAATCAAGCTATCATTAAACACCGGAGGACTAAAATTAGCAACAGGAGCAGGACTTAGGTTCACCACAGGCGGTTGTTGGGGTAAGGGTAAACTATCCGAAACCACTGAACGAATACTCGTTGTAACATGATTATTCGAATGAATAACTACTTCTACATCTTCTGAAACTTCTTGATCAAGATCTATAGCCACATCTTTATTGATGACGATCACAGTGTCTTCTACTTCAATGGACTTTGGCAAAGTATCCATCAAAAAGTAAGTGTCGCCATCAAATTTTGATTCCAAGGCTGTGGAAACCCAGCGTTCCTGAGTTTTTTTAACCTCATTGGCATTGCCGATAAATAGAATGGCGCTAAATATTAGGGTAAGTATCATTGTTTTAGTAATTAAAGGTGAATTGGAAAAACGGGCAGGTTCATTGCCCAGCATCCTTTTGATTCTATTGAGTAAAGGAAAATTGGAGGAATGTGCCGCCATGGCCAATTCAGGGGATTCCTCCACGGCATCATTGGCAACAATTGCCAAAGCATTGGCTAAATCAATTGCTTTGACCCCGGCCTGAATTGCGATATCATCTGCAATATGCTCTCTCGCTTCTTTCACCAGTCCGTTGACCCACCAAAAGGCCGGATGATAAAAAAACAAGATCTCTAACACAGACTGCATCAGGTTGACTGCAAAATCATACCTGCGGATATGGGCCAACTCATGCGCAATTATGGCCTCCAATTGCACCGGAGACAATTGCATGATCAAACCTAAAGGAAGCAAGACAATCGGCTTGAAAAAACCATAGGTGATGGGTACAGAAATTTCTGAACTTATCCTGAAATCCACCGGTAAACTTAGAGCCAATCGGGCTTTTATGCTTTCGATGGACTGAAGGATATTTTGCGGCACACTTTGGTGAGACCTGGTCTTTAATTGCTTCAAGACAACAAAATTCCCCAGGTGCCTTACAAAATAAAATAAAACGCCAATTACCCAAAAATAAACCAGATAAGGCAATACATAGGCTATTCTCCCTGATAAATAGGCCGGCCAATGCATTTCACCTGCAACAGGCTGAGCACTTGCCCGGATTTGACTGCTGAATACCAAGGCTTCCTGACCTTCATCTTGAAAGGAGTGAAATTCCATTATGAAGGTTCCTACAAACATGCAGCACATCACTCCCAAACCACCCAATCCAAGCATGTATTTTTTCTGTGGACTATTTAAGAATTTAAACCTAAAGAGCAACCACATCACTGCTGCTACAAAGAGCAACTGCCAAAGTGAATGGGCCAAAGTCCAACCCAAAGCTTCAGGCAAACGCGATACAATCCATTCGGTTTTCATTGTGAATCTTTTTCTATTTTATCCAAAAATGCACGAATCTCTTTGATCTCCTCCTTAGATGGCTCACTCTGACCCAAGGCTTGCATGACCAACTTTTTTGCTGATCCACCAAATGCTTTCCCTATAAAATTTCTAACCAAAGATTGCTGGGTATCTTCCTGGGAGATCAAAGCACTGTAAATATGACTTCTTTTCTCCTCGTCTCTTGCCAACAATCCCTTGGCATGCATGTTTTGCATGGTTTTTAATGTAGTCGTATAGCCGGTTTCCTTGGTCAAAGACAATTCTTCGTGCACCTGCCGTACACTTACTTGCTCCTTTTCCCAAAGAATGGCCAATATCTCTAATTCTGCTGCTGTGGGCTTGTCCATAGTATTGATGTACGATTTATTTCGTATCAAATATATACGACAAAATTCGTAATTGCAAATTACATACGATTTTATTCGTAATTAAATATTGTTAAAAATAATTTGGATTGGTTTTCCCTTTACGAGGGGAGCTAATTAATTTTACGCCATGTGCTTACTTACATTTAGCTGGAATCAGCATCCCAAATACAAGCTTATCATGGTTGCCAACAGGGATGAATACTTCAATCGTCCGACCAAAGGCCTCCACCAATGGGACAATGGGATTTATGCCGGAAAGGATTTAAAGGGAGGAGGCACATGGCTGGGTTTCCATACCAATGGTAAATTTGCCGCCCTAACGAATTATAGAGATCCCCAAAATGACAAGCCATTAAGCAAAACTAGGGGTGAATTGGTAACCAACTTTTTAAATGGAAGCCAATCTCCCAGGGACTATTTGAGGCAAATAGAAAAATCGCAGCAGGATTACAATGGCTTCAACTTATTGGTAGCTGAAAAGGAAGAATTAATGGTGTTTTCAAATTACGGCGGAGGCATTCAACAAGTACCTGAGGGTATCCATGGGCTTTCCAATGCTTTCCTAAATACGCCCTGGCCAAAAGTAGAAGCTGCCAAAGCCGATCTTAAAAACCTCCTAGCGCAAAAAACTCCTTCTCTGGAAGATTTATTAAAATTGTTACAATCAAAGGAAAAAGCACCAGTAGAATTACTGCCCAATACCGGTATCCCCATAGAGTTGGAACAAACCATTTCTTCCCAATTTATCCGGGTAGAAGATTACTACGGCACCGTCAATACAACGGCCCTATGCTGGGGTTATGATGGGAGCGTTAGCATAAAAGAAATACGCACCATTCCTGAAGAGGAAATCAATGAAAGTACTTTTGTGAGCCGGTAATTTAAAAAGCGCTGCAAGAATATTTAATTCATAAGAATTTGTGTCAGTTCAATTTGGATCAACTACCGGCATTCCATCCGATACAGAAAAATTGTCTTTCAAATTTATTTGGGTTTGTCCATAACCCGAATCACAAAGAAGGGTCTCTTATATGGCTTCCAATTAAAAGGAAGTCTCCAAACAACAATGTGGCGGCTGATTTTAAGGTAATTCAGCACTTAATAGAAGTGCCCATGCTTATTTCAGGGTTAATTGAAAGGTGAAGCAATTGTAACTGGGAAGGCAAAGTATTTAAAAAAAGTTTCCAAACGAATTCGCTAGTAGAAAAATCCTGATTTTTTGTATCTTGTGGAAATTACTATTTAACTGTATGCGCAAGACCATAATTTTGAAAAACGATAGGTTTCAAAAACTGCCTATAACACGGCTGAAATCCCTCTATGGTTTCGAGTTAATAAACGGTTAAAGGATTTATGGAATGTAAGTGGTACCTCAAGGAGCGGGTTTGGCAGTGACTTATACACCTATTTCGCTGACTGACTTAATCCCATGCAAAGACTTGGGCAGCCGTATTAAGCGTTGCGGTGGGAAAGTGAGCATTATAAAGCCAATCACTCCGCATTAGTTAAGGCATTCCTATGGCACTTATCTGCATAAAGGTAGGACGAACGGTAATACAATAGCTATATGAACTCCGAAACCATAGAACCACAGAGATTTATACGCACATAAGTAACCGGAAAATTAAGAAGGTTCAAAGTCCAATAGAGGACATGGACATAAAAATATAAAGTGAAACAAAACTACACCAATTCAACCAAATGCGGATATATTGTGCAATAAAACTGCGCATATAAACAAGTTGAACAAAACCTCCTACGTCGGTAGTTTTTTACTTTTCTTATATTAATGATCTTATTTTCAGGTATATAGATTATTTTTATTCCATGTTTAACCTTTAAACTTTACTTATCATGGAAAAAAAAGCCTA
>NZ_JBSXOH010000036.1:0-2606 GCF_056859355.1 Cyclobacterium sp. L-R | reverse complement strand
ACCCTGCACAATGATTTTTTGAGCCACGTAATAACTTGTTCGTAATCTAAACCCCGGTAGGGGTGATATTTTTGTAGCCAGTGGCCTCAGCCACTGGTTTAGTAAATTATCCGTTGATATGATTTTGGCGGTATTGTTGCTTTTTTTCTGCAACAATGCTGACAAAATCACAACGTATATTTCTTGTCAAAAACGCGCATTAGGTCATTGGGTTAAAATGTGAAACCATATCCCAGCCCTGTATTCTAAGATATATTATTTTCTTCCCTTAACCTGTATTGGTCAAGCCGGAATTTCTCCACACGTTGCCATAAATTTATCCATCAAAGTTTAGAAAGAAATTTTAAACTTTGATATTAGTTTTTAAATGATTAAGTTTAGTTCTCTTTCCTTTAAGTATTGAGAAACTTTATAGGTGACCTTTGATAAGAAAAAACTCCATTTTTAATAGCTCTTTATATGCTAATTTTTACAAATAATTTATCAGAAAACAGGAATGTTTTTATCATTTTCCTTTTCCTATTTTGTTCCTGTCAGGGAGAAGCAGAGAATAAATTACTTGAAGTAATAAAGGTTAAAGAATTAAAAATTAAGCCTGAAGTTCTGACCATACCTAATCCAGGTTATGTTCACTTGATAGAATCAGACTCAGGTCAATACCTTTTTTACCTGAATTCTAATTCAAAGAGTTTACAATTTATGAATATGGAAGATGGAAAAGTGGCCAATGAGATCCTATTTGAAAATGATGGGCTTAATAGTATGAGAAGGCGTTCAGGAATTGCAGGGCTGGAGGAGGATAAGGTTTGGGCAACGTTTAGGCCGCATGCTATTGGTTATTTCAATTATAGCGGCGAAATACTGTTTAAAAAGAAAATACCTTCTGGTGAGGTTGATATTACTTCTGTAAGATCGAACTTTCACAAGGAACTTCATCGCTACGAGGATAAGGTTTTTGGCATGCAACCGCTTTTTATGAATCATCATGGGATGAACAAAGATGACATCCAAAAACACTCTCTGGTCTATAGTTATGATATGGTTTCAGATCAGACAAAATGGTATGATGTATATTATGCTAAGGATTATTGGGATAGTGGGAAAAAACTATCTGATTTTTCATGGGTAAGAAGAGAGGACAAACTCTATATAGCTCCTTGGTACGACCATGAAATCCAAGTGTTTGATATGCAGAAGGAACAAGTAACTATTAAGGTGGAAGCTAAGTCAGACCATATCAATAGCTTTTATTATGTAAATGAGATTCCAGGCACACACGAAGAGGGATTATTAAACATTTTAAATAATGATCTATATGGAATAATTCTTTATGACAAGTACCGAGATTGTTTTTATCGTTTTTTTTATCCGGGATATACTGACGATGAAGAGTATGCTATAGATAAATTATG
This sequence comes from Cyclobacterium sp. L-R, assembly GCF_056859355.1. Lineage (NCBI taxonomy): Bacteria > Pseudomonadati > Bacteroidota > Cytophagia > Cytophagales > Cyclobacteriaceae > Cyclobacterium > Cyclobacterium sp. L-R. The sequence continues at coordinate 1,194 of NZ_JBSXOH010000036.1, read as the reverse complement.
GATGCTAAGGCGTTCCAGGCCCTTTACAGGTGTGATGGTCTTGGACAAGGATTTGAATGTAATTGGTGAACATGTTTTTGATAAATTTCAAGTACATGCGTTTTCCAATGTATTTGTTGGAGAAGAAGGTTTATACCTCTCGCTTAACAATGAAAACAGTCCCGATTATGATGAGGATCATTTAAGATACATGGTGGTGCAATTTGAGGTGGGGAAATGAGAAAAATAAACATAATACTTGCATTAGTGATGGTTTTGACTTTTTTATCAGCCTGCCAGACTGATCAGGGCAAAGCCTATATGGAGCGATTAGGAATGGAAAGCGATCAATTTACCTCATTTGTTATTGTGCTGGACTATGGTTGTCACGCTTGTAAGGATCGGTTTTATGAATATGTCCTTGAAGCATTCCCCGAACATAGTGCGGTGATCTTTAAGCGCAAACCAGATCAAGCTACAGTTTTACCTTTGGTTGCTGAAAAGGATGAGAATCGGAATTGATTAGGCTGATAGAGGTTCCTGTTCAACCGCGTCCGAGGTTGTAGTGTTTGTTGTATGTACCCAATCCGTGGGTTACTACCCACGGTTATTATTGTTCAGGCCCTCCAGGCCTGGGATGATGAGTATAATAAGTTCAGAATTAACTTAATTATATAATATTCGGTGTGGGGATTGGCAATACTGGCTGAGGAATATCCCGTGGTTGCGGTGGCTGTGTTGTCTCCAGTGCTTTCACTGGCTCCGGTAATTGCGATATCTAAGTTGTCTCCGGTGGCTGAGCTTGCCGAAGCCGTCGAAGTCATCGAAGCCAGCCTGTCGTAGCCATCGAATCCAACTTGTAAAAGTCGTTGGAACCCGCGAGGTTAAAATTGCCCAGCCTTTTTAGAATCGCCCACGTTGATGAAGTAATTTTGACTAACGAATAAGCTTTCAGGGTTTGAAGTTTTGGAATGAGAACGGTTTATGGAATAGTGCCCTATTTTCCAGCCCTGCAGGGGCGAAATATCTCAGCCAAGGGTGTCAGCCCTTGGTGTGAAAATTATAGCGCTATCCTGATTTTGGCGGTATTGTTGCTCTTTTCTGCAACAATGCTGACAAAATCACAACTATTTCTAAAATGGCGAAATCCCTAAGCACAGGGTGGTACCCCTATGTTAAAATGCCAAATCAAATCTTAGCCTTGAAAGGTGTAAC
>NZ_JBSXOH010000035.1:0-12312 GCF_056859355.1 Cyclobacterium sp. L-R | reverse complement strand
TGTAATAGGATTTCTCCGTCCTGACAATAGTCAGGGGTGATAGCCTGTCCCGTGTTTATGGGAAGTGTTGCAATCGCAAGAAAATCAGGCTGTTTGGAGATTTTAGCATAGCACCGCTATGGTGAAATTGAAAACAGCAACAAAGTGCCTGATTTTAAAGCGATTTTAGCACGTAATAGATTGTCTATTGCATATTTCGGGTTTAAGTAGATTGCAATAAGTTTTCATTTGTCTATTTTAGAATAGACAACAAATAAAAATCACCAATCTATCCAAAGTCATTTGACTTTTAGAAAGATTGGTGATTTTTTTATGATTAACCTGTTTAAATCTAAGATTTTAAAGTTTACTTCTTTTCAGAATTTAAGCCTACCAAATATGCGGTAAGGTTTGAAATATCTGCTTCATTCATTTTTAAATCAGAAGGTTTCGGCATAATGCTGGTTCCAAATCTTTTCCTTGAAGCAATATCACTGGCTTGTATATTGTAAACTTCATTTTGCAAACCTTCCAATACCACAATTGGGCCATCTGCTTGTAAGAAACCATAAGCTACCGTTCCATCTTTTAAGGTGATTAGCCACATTTCATAACCAAATGCTACTCCGGCACTCGGATTAGTGATGGCATCCAACAGTCCGTTTTGATCAAGCTTGGCACCAATCATGCTCAAATTAGGTCCAATATTTCGGCCTTCCTCACCAATTTGATGGCAGGTAGCACATTTGCCTAAATAAACCTGCTTTCCTTTGGTTGCATCTCCTTCCAAGGCGGTGATATCTGCCACTGCCAATAGGCTGGATTCAGCAGGATTAGAAAAGTAATCTCCAGCCAAAACACGGATGGCTTGTTCTGGATTTTGGAAAATCACCGAACTGATTTCGGATTTCAATTTGTCTGAAAGTCCCTCTTTCTCTGCCAAACCAATTAACATCATCCCTCCGGTTTTGTCTTTGGCCATGGCTTTTGCTGCTTTTATCTTTTCTGCTTCAGGGCTACTTTTGCTCTCAATTACGGACTTAAAAGTTAACATCTCCTTTTGGATCTCCGGACTGAGATTGGCCTTCAACTCAGGGATGTCAATGGCAAATTCGTTCCAATCATTGTTTCTTCGGTACCTCAACCACCATAAAGCCTGGTCTTTAACATCTGCTATATTTGTGGCCGCAATTTCCTGCATGGCATTTACTGCCTTTTGGTCATTGATGAATCCAAGGGCCGTGACAGCTTTTTTGCGTTGAGCATCTGATAATTGTTCAGACATGGCCCTGTCTTTTAATCCGCTAATAGCTTGCTTTGGATGTAAACGCCAAGTGAGGTCTTCAAACCCTGGATTCCAGTCGAGGGGTTCAGCTCCCAATTCCTGATTTAGGGCAGTATAGATCTCTTCTTCCTTTCCTTCCATGGCCAAACCAAGCGCTTCCACATAATACCGGTCTTCTCCGTCGTGATGGGAAGCCAATTCAATTAAAATAGCTTTAACCTCGTTCATAGGCATGTCCCGCATGGCCACAGCTACTTCCCTACGCACTGCTGCAGATGGATCTGAGCTTAATTTACTAGCATAAGGTAAGATATCCGTTTTTACCTGCCTTAAAGCCCTGAAAGCAGTTAATCGCAAGTCAGGATTGTCTGCTTCCAATTGGATTTCCACGGCTTGAATGCCTTCACTGCCCATATTTGACAATAGCCAGATGGCTCTGGCCTGATGGTAAGGGTTTTCATCCTTTAAAACTTCCTTCACTTCTTCAACAGTTTGGCTGCCTTGTTTTGCCAATAATGCAAACCCAGCATTACGAACATTGACGGCTGGGTTGATCAATGCAGCTATTTGTCCTTGAGTAGTAGACAGGTCGATGGTAGGTTTTGGTAAATTTACACCCTTTGGTGTTATACGGTAAATTCTTCCGTAACCGGTGCTATCTATCATGCGGTGGCCACCCACCATTCCATCAAACCAATCGGCTACATAAATGGCACCATCTGTTCCTACCACTACATCACTGGGACGAAACCATTTGGTTTTGTCTTCGTCCGTGGCCCTGCTTTTAGCATCTTCAACCTCTTCTTCTTTTAGAGATGTGATTAAATTATGTCGGTTTAATGCAAATCCAGCACCGGTAGGCTCTGGTTTGTAAGCCAATATTACATTTCTACCGGCCTCACTTGCGAATAATGTCCCTTGGTATTTTTCACCCAATAAATCACTTTCATAAAAAGTAATGCCTGTAGGTGAACCTGATCCCGTATTGTCTCCAAATGGGATTACTCCAGGATCTTCTTGATGCCAATGCGCCATTGCTGTGGTCTGTCCTGGACGACGGTCTGCCTGCCATTTTCTGGAACCATCAGTATTGAAATACCCCATGTTTCCACCTTCCATCAGCCATGAAACACGAACGCCTTTATTGCCATCATCATCGTTGTCATTCTGCCACATATTGCCGTAGGAGTCCAAAGCCAATTCATAGGAGTTCCTAAAGTTATGGCCCAAAACTTTAAGGCCAGTGCCATCCGGATTGATCCGCATAGCAATGCCACCAACCCACATTTTGCCATCGTCACTGACCATGCCAGGTTCGTTGTCTATCATATGAGGAGACCCGCCATTGTAAAGGCTACCTGATCGCAAGGTCCAGCCACTTTTATCCGTCACTATATGAGGTCCGGCATTGCCTGCATTAAAATAATACTTTCCATCAGGTCCTGCCATCATAGCGTGCAATCCATGGTCATGGTCAAAACCTCCGAAACCTGTCAAAAACACTTCTTTGTTATCTGGCTTGTCATCACCGTCCGAGTCTGTATAAATTATGACGGAAGGACCACTTGAAACGATCACCTTGTCACCAATTACAGAGATTCCCAAAGGGGCTGTCAGATCCTTGTCCTGAACAAATACCTTAGAGCTTTCTGCCACTCCATCTCCATCTTTATCCTCCAGAATTACTACTCTGTCGCCTTCTTCGTGGTGTTTGAATTTTTCAGGATCATTGCGGAACAAACGGTAGTTGAGTGCTTCTGTGACCCAAATTCTTCCTTTAGCATCCACATCCATGTTGGTAGGATTGAAAAATTGAGGTGATTCGGCCCAAAGGGTGGCCTCTAAATCATTGGGTAAATAGAGTTGGGTTTTTTCTGAATAATATTTCTCACCTAGTGAAAACGGTTTTTTCTGCACTTCTTTTTTACAGCTTTGGCTGAGCAAAGCGATACAGAAGATCAGCCCACCAAAAAAAACTTTTTTGATTAGGGTAGGCATTTGATTTAGAAATGTTTTATGCATTATTATTTTAGATTAGGGGTTATTTGTTGCTTCTTTTGATGTTTTCTATCTAATAGTTCTGTTTTTACAAAAGGCACTAAATGTATAAAAAAAAGACATCAATCGAAAATTTTGTTTACCTGCAAAAAAAGTTGTTTAAATTTTTAAAAACCTTAAAAATGGGCTTTTACCGAAAAGGTCAATTAAATGATAGAGCAATATTTTTCATTTTTTGCATTAATCTTATGGTTTGGTTTACAGAAAGTAAGGCCAATAAATTATTTGTTTAATCTCAAAAGTAAATGTTATCGTGGGAAGTGGGAATAGGCTAATATTATACTACTGTTTGGCCGTAAGATTATGAATAATCACCTATTAGAAGCTAAAAAATCAAGTTTTTATTTTATTAAATTAAAATAAATGATTAATATCCTGCTTATCCATTTCTTATACAATTTCAACATGACAAAACGAAGAGAGTTTATAAAGAAAGCAGCTTTAGGTTCAGCAGGGATTTCCATAGGTGCAATGGCTTTTAGTGCCAAAAGTTATGGGGCCATTATTGGTTCAAATGAGCGTATTAATTTAGCCCAAATTGGTATCAGAAATCAAGGTACCGTACACATTAATAACTATTGCAGCCTGAAAGACAGTCACAATGTGGTTTTGAAGGTACTTTGTGATACAGATGAAAATCTTTTTGATGCCAAATCAAAAATAGTAAGCGACAAAACTGGTGTTAAACCAGAATTGGAATGGGATTTAAGAAAAGTGTTGGATAACAAGGAAGTAGATGCAGTTTCCATTGCAACGCCAAATCATTGGCATGCCCTGGCTTCAATTTGGGCTTGTCAGGCTGGGAAACATGTGTATGTAGAAAAACCTGCCTCACATAATATATGGGAAGGAAGGAAAATGATTCAGGCAGCTCAGAAAAGTGGATTGACAGTGCAGGTTGGATTAACTAACCGTTCTTACAATAACGTCAGAGATGCGATGCAATTTTTGCATGAAGGAGGTATTGGCAAGTTATACATGGCTAGGGTCCTTACTTATAAATTCAGAAATTCTTATGGTACAGGGGCCAATGGTACACCTCCAGCGGGTTTCCATTACAACCAATGGCTGGGACCAGCTACCTACCGTCCTTACAATGAGAAGAGAAGTCACTACAATTGGCATTGGTACTGGGATACGGGAAATGGTGACTCTGGCAATACTGGAACCCATCAATTGGATATCGCCCGATGGGGACTTCAGAAAAATGAACACCCGGAAACCATCTATTCTATGGGAGGAATTTATGGCTTTAAAAAGGATGATTGTGAAGCTGAAAACTGTACCCCTGGCACAAGGGTTTATGGAGACGTGAATACTTATGGCCATGACAAATCAGGTCAGGAAACGCCAAATATACAAACTGGCTTGTTTAAATATGCCGATGGAACCATGCTTGAATATGAAGCCCGTGGAAGGTATACCAACCATGAGGGAAGTGATGGCAAGGAAGTGGGCAACCTTTTTTATGGAGAAGATGGATGGTTAGAAATCAGCGGCAATTCCTGGAGGGCTTTCCATCATCGCGACACAAAACCTTTTGCGAGTTCCAAAGAAGGCGGAGCGGAACAAAAAGCAAGCCTCTTTTCCAACTATATTGAAGCAATCCGTTCCGGTGACAATACCATGCTCCAATGTGATATGCGAGAAGGTTTTTATTCGACAGCCTTGCCTTTATTGGCCAATATTTCTTACCGAGTCAAACGCGAACTAAAGTTTATGGGCGATTATGAGAAGTTTGCTAACGATCCGGAAGCAGATACTTTGCTCTCTAGGGTATACAGAGAACCCTTTGCTGTTCCCAATGAAATTTAGTAGGAAGTAAATTCCCTAATCAAATTCAATGATGGAGAAAGGTTATGGAAAATTGCCCTTGTGCTTTATAACCACGAGGGCAATTTTCCTACTACAATAATTCGCTCATTGGATTTAAGTAAGCTAATGAAATGATTGCTGTTAGGTCTGTTTTAGCCATGGTAAAATACTTTTCTTGTTTTCTTTCTTTAGGGCTTACTTAAAATAGTACAGCTTAATTTCTCCTTTCCTTTGCGGGAATACTTTGAACCTTTCTATATGTCATTCTTCCAGCCATTTAATAAATTCCTCCGATTGCCATGTTGAAAAGACAGATTATCTTCATTCTACTTATTAGTGGGTTATTTCTTGAATCTCATGGACAATCGACAAATAAACCTTTGCATCAACCGAATATACTTTTCCTAATGGTTGATGATTTAAGGCCGGAATTGGGTTGCTATGATCAAGCACATATAAAATCTCCCAATATAGACAGGCTGGCACGAATGGGGCAGTTGTTTACACAAGCCTATGTCAACTATCCAGTTTGTGGGCCAAGCAGGGCCATTCTCCTTTCAGGTTTATATGGAAGTCCCAATCGCTTCAATGGTTGGAACTGTTCCCAGGACCAAGATGTACCAGGATTGGTAAGTTTACCCATGCATTTCAAAAACAACAATTATACGACTGTTTCACTTGGAAAGGTTTACAATAACTTCGAGGATGGGAAAGGCAGTTGGACTGAAGTATGGCGGCCTGCCATGACCACAACAGCATGGGATTACCAATCAGAGGAAGGGATTAGTATTTTTAAAAGGCTGAATGAAGACAGGCAATACAATACCCAAGCCAGAAACAATCAAAATTTACCAAACAGGGGGCCGGCCTTTGAAAATCCGGAAGTGCAAGATGTAGTTTATGAAGATGGGAGAATAGCCAGCAGGGCAATGGAAAAACTGCAGGAGTTTAAAGGCTCTGGAGAAGCATTTTTTATGGCTGTTGGTTTTAAAAAGCCTCACTTACCTTTTAATGCCCCCAAAAGGTATTGGGACCTTTATGATAGGGAAGAAATTGAATTGCCGGATAATTTTTATCCTCCTAAAAACGCACCAAAAGAATCCCTTCATAGCTACAGTGAACTTAGGGCCTATTCCAATATTCCCAATGAGGGCCCATTTTCGGAGGAACTTTCCAAAGCGCTTATCCATGGATATTATGCAAGTGTGAGCTATGTTGATTCCCAGGTGGGTAGGGTTTTGGATGAATTGGAAAATCTTGGACTAGATGAAAGTACCATAGTGGTGCTTTGGGGAGACCATGGATGGCAATTGGGAGAACATGCGCTTTGGTGTAAACACGCTAATTTTAATACTTCTATACGGATACCTCTTATTTTTAAAATACCAGGGAAATCAGCCAATATAAAACAGGAAGCATTGGTGGAAACCGTGGATTTATATCCCACGCTTTGTGATTTGGCAGGTATCAACTCACCGCTTCATGTGCAAGGAAAAAGCTTCGTAAAACTTTTAGACGATCCTAAGGCCGAAGGGAAAAATGCCATATACAGTAGGTCAAACCTTGGAGGTGAAACAGTCCTCACCAAAACACATGCCTACACTGAGTTTTATGACAGTAAGGGTACGCTAAAATCAAAAATGTTATTTGATTTAGCCAATGATCCTGATGAAAATGAAAACACAGTCGATAAGCCCCAAAACAAAGCCATTGTCGCCCAAATGTCTGAGTTGTTAAAAAATCACATGGTCAATAGGAATAGCATCCCATTGCCTTAAAGGCCTAAAAAAATGAATTATTGCCATGTTATTGACCATACTGACCACCAGGTAGTTTTGGAAGAAATGAAACTTAATCTAAAAAACCATTAATTATGATTAGAATCACTGTATTGTTTATGGCCCTTTGGACCATGGCTTTTTATAATCCAATACCTACACAAGCACAATCTGAAGGACTTAAAATTGGCGCTGCCACCAAAATGATCACTCCCGAATTGGGCAGTTGGGTGCAAGGAGCAGGAGTGCCTAGAAAGGCCACTGAAGTCAGAGATGATCTTGAAGCCAATGGACTCTATTTTTCAATAGGTGATTTTCAATTGCTATTGGTGAGTTGTGATTTTGCTGGAATTGAGCCTGACCTCAATGTGCGATTACGCGAAGCCATGGGAGTTGCAACGGGGATTTTGCCAAGAAATATCCTGATTTCCTCTACCCATACCCATGGAGGGCCGTCTTTGTTGAAAACCAATTACCTGATGCCTTTGGATACAGCCTATATGGAAGATTTAGTGCCATGGATGGTAGCATTGGCCAAAGAAGCCGTTGAGGCAGCACAACCGGGAAAAATTGGATGGGCGGAAGGTGAGGTTCAAATTGGATACAACCGCCGGTTGACTTGGGCAGATGGTAGCCATTCCATGCACGGTGATGCAACTAGACCTGATTTTGCTGGCTTAGAAGGTCCAGATGATCCCCAACACCTGGCCATGTTTGCCGCTGATTTAAAGGGTAACCTTCTTTCGGTAATGTACCATAACACTACGCATCCAACAATTTTTTATGCAGATGGTGTGTTCTCTGCTGATTTCCCTGGAGAGGTTAGAAAGACCTTTCGAAAGGAATTTAAGCAAAACCTTCCTGTGCTATTTTTAAATGGAGCACAAGGAGACATCAGCATGGACAATATGCTGGATAGAAAATCGGAAACCGATGAGGAGAAGATAAAGAAAATCACTGATTTGGTGGTAAAGGAGACAATGAGACTTTACAAAAATATTGAATACCAAACGGACCCAAAATTGGAACATCAGTACCATGATTTGAAGGTAAGTGTCAGGTTACCAGAAACTGGAACCCTGATCAGGTCTAAAGAAATTTTGAAGAGAATCGATAATGGGGAAAATATCCGAGGTATGGAAATGATCATGGCATTTGGCTCGGTGCACCTACAAGAAACATTTGGTGAGAATCCTTTTGACATTTTACCTGTGCACGCCATCAGGATTGGGGATTTGGCCATGGTTACCCAGCCTTGTGAATTGTTTAGTCAGTTTGGCTTGGATATCAAAAGGAGAAGCCCTGGCAAAAGTACCATCGTAGTGGGAATGACGGATGGCTACAATGGTTATTGCCCTACCATTTATGGGCTTCTAGGAGGTGGATATTCCGGATCACCTATAAGTTGGACCAGATTAGAACCTGAGGCTGGGTACAAAATTGTAGAAACCTCTGCAGTATTACTCAACAAGGTTTGGTCAAAATAAAAAAAGGTCGAATTGGAGCTAAATCTGTAAAGGTTAAGTTTAGCTTCAGTTCTAGTATTTTGGTTCTTTTCAACCCGGATTATGTAATAGAATTTCTCCGTCCTGACAATAGTCAGGGTTGAAGCCTGTCCCGTGTTTACGGGAAGTGTTGCAATCGCAAGAAAATCAGGCTGTTTGGAGATTTTAGCATAGCACCGCTATGGTGAAATTGAAAACAGCAACGAAGTGGCTGATTTTAAAGCGATTTCAGCACGTAATAGAATGTCTATTGCATATCTCGGGTTGAACTAGTCAGGATTTATGAGCTCAAGAGGATTTGCTGCTTATTAAGTGGGCATGATAGGTATACTGCCAGCAGCAACCACCCAATATTGATTGTAATGCTCCTAGAGTTCAATTGGAGCGCCGTTCTATTAATAAACCAGGCAATAAAGCATTACCCCATAAAAAGATTAGGCAAAAAAAAGACCCTTAGATTGCTCTAAGGGTCAATGAAGGCGGCGACCTACTCTCCCAGGTGTAACCCCAGTACCATCGGCGCTGCAGGGCTTAACTTCTCTGTTCGGGATGGGAAGAGGTGGGTCCCCTGCGCCGGGCCGCCTAAATCTTCGTGAAGCTCTGATAGCTTTCACTTAATTTCTTTAATTATATAAATGTCTCAAGTAAATTGACTTGTCTTGTGGAAAATGCAACGTAGCAAAGGTGTTCAAGTTTTCGGGCTATTAGTACTGCTCGGCTATGTCATTTCTGACTTTACACCTACAGCCTATCAACGTCATCGTCTCTGACGGCCCTGTTTAGAAGTCTCATCTTGGGGCGAGTTTCGCACTTAGATGCTTTCAGCGCTTATCTCTTCCCGACTTAGCTACCCGGCGGTGCAGTTGGCACTACAACCGGTACACCAGCGGTCGGTCCATCCCGGTCCTCTCGTACTAAGGACAGCCCCCCGCAGACTTCTCACGCCCGCAACAGATAGGGACCGAACTGTCTCACGACGTTCTGAACCCAGCTCGCGTGCCACTTTAATGGGCGAACAGCCCAACCCTTGGGACCTTCTCCAGCCCCAGGATGTGACGAGCCGACATCGAGGTGCCAAACCTCCCCGTCGATATGAGCTCTTGGGGGAGATCAGCCTGTTATCCCCAGAGTACCTTTTATCCTTTGAGCGACGGCCCTTCCATTCGGTACCGCCGGATCACTATACCCGTGTTTCCACCCTGCTCGGCATGTACGCCTTACAGTCAAGCTCCCTTATGCTATTGCACTCCACGCACGGTTACCAAGCGTGCTGAGGGAACCTTTGGAAGCCTCCGTTACTCTTTTGGAGGCGACCACCCCAGTCAAACTACCCACCAAACAATGTCTCCCTGTTGCAGGGATTAGATACCAGGCACACAGAGGGCCGTATTTCAACGGTGGCTCCTCAACGCCTAGCGACGCCGATTCACAGCCTCCGGCCTATCCTACACACCGTGTACCCGATACCAATGTTAAGTTGCAGTAAAGGTTCATGGGGTCTTTCCGTCCCGTTGCGGGTACGCGGCATCTTCACCGCGACTACAATTTCACCGAGCTCATGGCTGAGACAGTGCCCAGATCGTTACACCATTCGTGCAGGTCGGAACTTACCCGACAAGGAATTTCGCTACCTTAGGACCGTTATAGTTACGGCCGCCGTTTACTGGGGCTTCGGTTCAACGCTTCTCTTGCGATAACGTCCCCCCTTAACCTTCCAGCACCGGGCAGGTGTCAGGCCTTATACTTCATCTTACGATTTCGCAAAGCCATGTGTTTTTGATAAACAGTCGCCTGGGCCTTTTCACTGCGGCCTGCCTGACCGAAGTCAGGCGAGGCGCCCCTTCTCCCGAAGTTACAGGGCCATTTTGCCGAGTTCCTTAGCCATGATTCACTCGAGCACCTTGGGATACTCTCCCCAACCACCTGTGTCGGTTTGCGGTACGGGCGACCATACGCTTAACGCTAGAGGTTTTTCTTGGAAGCTCTTAGGACCACTATCCAATTGTCCGAAGACGCTTGGTACTATCAGGTTCGGCTAAGACTGCGCATTTTACTACAGTCCAAATACCTACACCCTTTAACCCGGTATTCCGTCACCGGGCGGGTCTTTCAACACTCCGTCACCCCGTCACCTGTATGGTCGGTATGGGAATATTAACCCATTTTCCATCGGAATCCCCCTTCGGGTTATCCTTAGGTCCCGACTGACCCTGATCCGATTAGCGTTGATCAGGAATCCTTGGTCTTTCGGTGTGGATGTTGTTCCCATCCATTATCGTTACTTATGCCTACATTTGCTTTTCCAGAAACTCCACCGGGCATTACCACCCGGATTCGCTGTCGCTGGAATGCTCCCCTACCATCCCGATAAATCGGGATCCTTCGCTTCGGTACCGCACTTGATGCCCGATTATTATCGACGCCCTGCCGCTCGACCAGTGAGCTGTTACGCACTCTTTAAAGGAATAGCTGCTTCCAAGCTAACCTCCTGGCTGTCTCTGCAGCTGGACCGCCTTTGTTCAACTTAGCGCGGATTTTGGGACCTTAGCGGTAGGTCTGGGTTCTTTCCCTCTCGGACTTGGACCTTAGCACCCAAGCCCTCACTGCCGGTTCTATATGATGGCATTCGGAGTTCGTCAGGATTTGGTAGGATGTGACTCCCCCTAGTCCTATCGGTAGCTCTACCTCCATCATACAATTCCCGACGCTGTTCCTAAAAACATTTCGGGGAGTACGAGCTATTTCTCAGTTTGATTGGCCTTTCACCCCTACCCACAGCTCATCCGGAAGCTTTTCAACGCTTATCGGTTCGGTCCTCCACTCTGTTTTACCAGAGCTTCAACCTGGCCATGGGTAGATCACTAAGTTTCGCGTCTACCCCCACCGACTGTGTCGCCTTATTCAGACTCGCTTTCGCTGCGGCTCCTCCTGTTTACAGGATTAACCTTGCCGGTGAGGAGTAACTCGTAGGCTCATTATGCAAAAGGCACGCCGTCATCCTGACGTAGTCAGGACTCCGACCGCTTGTAGGCGCACGGTTTCAGGTTCTTTTCACCCCGTTATTCACGGTACTTTTCACCTTTCCCTCACGGTACTCGTTCACTATCGGTCTCTAGGGAGTATTTAGCCTTACCGGATGGTGCCGGCAAATTCAACCGGGATTTCTCCTGTCCCGGCCTACTCAGGATACCCGCCTTATAAATTAAAATTCCTCTACAGGACTCTCACCCTCTACGGTTTGACTTCCCAGCCAATTCGAGTCTCCTAATTTATAATTATGCAGGTCCTACAACCCCATATATGCCGTAACATAAATGGTTTGGGCTCTTCCGCGTCCGCTCGCCGCTACTGACGGAATCATTATTATTTTCTCTTCCTGCGGGTACTTAGATGTTTCAGTTCCCCGCGTTTGCCTCCATTTCTGGATACCCTGATAAATCAGGGTGGGTTGCCCCATTCGGACATCTGTGGATCATTTCGACTGTGCCGATCCCCACAGCTTTTCGCAGCTTGGCACGTCCTTCTTCGCCTCCTAGAGCCTAGGCATCCCCCGTACGCCCTTGTTCACTTGAACTCATCTGGTGCCCTTTTGCTAGCACCTGATGTTCTTTATTCTATATCTTAATCACTCGCGTGATTAAAATACTTTACATTGCATTTTCCACTCAACATGTCAAAGAACTTATTGTCCCCAGTTGGGACAAGTGTGAAGATGTTAGACTTAAAAAAAACAGCAATTCTATAGAACCGTTCCAGAAAGGAGGTGTTCCAGCCGCACCTTCCGGTACGGCTACCTTGTTACGACTTAGCCCCAGTTACCGGTTCTACCCTAAACGGCTCCTTGCGGTTACCGTCTTCAGGTCTACCCGACTTCCATGGCTTGACGGGCGGT
>NZ_JBSXOH010000034.1:0-102538 GCF_056859355.1 Cyclobacterium sp. L-R | reverse complement strand
AAGTGTTGCAATTGCAAGAAAATCAGGCTGTTTGGAGATTTTAGCATAGCACCGCTATGGTGAAATTGAAAACAGCAACGAAGTGGCTGATTTTAAAGCGATTTCAGCACGTAATAGATTGTCTATTGCATATTTCGGGTTTAATTTACATTTAGAAAAAAGGAGAATTACTAAAAGTAATTTTCATGTATAGCAGCAAACTACACTTTTGGGAATTCCCATTCCCCATGGTATTCGGGTGCAATGAATTGATTTGCTACCTTATTCCCATTAAACTTACCAGCGGCTTCATTCCAATTCAAATATTGGGTACCAGACCTGGCCGCAATATTTCCCATATGAGCATAAAGAGCTACATTTCTACCTGTTTCAATTGGGCAATTGGTAATACCTCTACTTCTTACACAGTCTAGGAAATTCAGCACATGAATTTCCATATCGCTCTTCCCTTTAAAGTCAAACTTTTCCTTGGCCAAAAACGTGGCTTTTTCACTTTCTCCTTTGTCTCCTAGCCTAATACTCCAATCACCTCTATCTGCTAAAAGAACACCTTTTTCACCTACGAATTCCACCCCATAGGCTTTGTCATAGGGACCTGTTTGTATTCCCGCCGTATGCGACCAATGAATCATATAATCCTCCATGGGGTAACTCACATCCATCATTTCATAAGTCTCACGGTAATAAGTATCCATATTGTAATTGGCAGCAGAAGCAAGCACAGTTTTGGGTTCATGGCTTATTTTCTTAGCCCAAAGTGCCATGTCCACCAAGTGAACTCCCCAATCAGTCATCAAGCCTCCTCCATAATCCCAAAAATGCCTCCAACTACCGTGCACATGATTGGGGTTATAAGCTCTTTTTTCTGCTGGACCTTGCCAAAGCGCATAATCCAATCCTTCCGGAACCGACTGATTAGGTACTTTACTTGAACCCATACCATAAGGAAAATTGGCCCAAACATTCACTTTCTTAATCTCTCCAATTCCTCCTGAATGGATGTGTTGCATGGCACTATTCCATACTTCACCACTTCTTTGCTGTTGGCCAACCTGCACTACCCTATTGTATTTATTGGCTGCGGCCACCATCACATTACACTCAGCAATACTGTTTGCCAAGGGTTTTTCCACATATACATCTTTACCTGCCTGACAGGCATACACCGTAATCAAGCAATGCCAATGGTCTGGAGTACCAATAATAACAGCATCTATTTCTTGGTTATCAAGCAATTGCCTAAAATCTCCATAACCTTTCGGCGTTTGTTTAAATTCATCTTTTATATCTACCAATCTTTTCTCCAGAACGTTCTGATCGACATCACAAATCCCAAGACAGTTTACCTGGCCCGTTTTCATCATGTGGTGTAAAATATTAAAGCCTTTGCTTCTAGCCCCAATCAAGCCAATATTGATTTTATCATTGGTCGAAAAATTGGGTAAACCGGAATAAGCTGAGTGCATCATCCCTAAACCTGCTACTGTCAAAGTGCTGTTTTTTAGAAATGCTCTTCTAGATTGTTTCATACTATTCATTTTTTTCCAAATTGAATATAAATATTTAAAGTAAACTATGCCATTATTTCTTTTTTTAGAATTCAAAAAAAACAGCTTCTTACCTAAAATCACATGAGAAAAAGAACATATAGAGCAATTAGCATTAGATTTTCGAGGCAATTATATATGCTGTACCCAGCACTGTTCTCTGGGATTTTTTATAGGCCAATACAGTAATGTATCATTGCTATCAAGCAGAGGCAAAAGTATTTATTGAGAAAAAATCGTTCAAGAATAGAAATAATTATTTACTTTCAATATTTCCATGTTGAAATTGGAAAATAGCTTTAAGAAACAACTCAAAATTAACACGCAATGAAAAATGTCATAAGTTCATTTTTATTATTATTATTTATTGTCGTTCACAGCCATGGCAATACCCTTTCAAACAATCAGTTGGCCAATCCTTTTCTGGGCATGTGGGGTCTGGAAATTGAAGGAGGAGGAGTCGGATGGCTTCATGTGCATGAGGATCAGGGTTTTTTAGATGCTGAGCTCCTATGGATTGGTGGAAGTGTCCTGCCCGTATCCAATGTATATTTGGCAAATGAAAACACACTCGTAGTCACTAGAACCAATATTTCAAAGAAAAGTGATGAGCGAAGCCATACCATTACCAATACCCTTAGAATAGAAAAGACTGGAAACACTTTAAAAGGAACCATGTCAGGCCCACGAAGAAACGGAGAATATGTGGCAAATTTCACTGGGTTCCCTATGCCTGCCATGCCAGCCAAACCAGACCTTTCAAAGGTAGTTTATGGGCAACCCATTTCCTTGTTCAATAAGAAAGACCTAACAGGTTGGGAATTGATGAATCCCAAACAAAAAAATGGTTTCAAAGTAGAAAATGGAATATTGGTTAACGATCCGGTGCAACCTGAAAATGGAAAACACATATCTTATGGAAACATCCGTACCAAGCAGGAATTCAAAGATTTCAACCTCAAACTTGAGGTAAATGTACCCAAAGGAAATAACAGTGGTGTTTATCTAAGGGGAATTTATGAAATTCAGGTGGTAGACTCCTATGGAAATGACTTGGATTCGCACAACATGGGCGCATTGTACAGTCGTATACAACCTAGCCAAGCCGCAGAAAAACAAGCAGGTGAATGGCAAACAATGGATATCACTTTAGTAGACCGACATGTGACGGTAATATTAAATGGTAAAAAAATCATTGACAACCAACCTGCTTGGGGACCTACAGGTGGAGCCATGAGTGCTGATGTACTATCTGCTGGCCCTATCTATTTGCAAGGGGATCATGGGAATGTAAGTTACCGAAATATCGTATTGACACCTGTAAAATAAACTACATTAGTCGACTTACTTCCAAGGTATTTAATCTAAAAAAAACCACAGGAACAAGCCTGTGGTTTTTGTATTTAAACATTGTGCTTTTCTGAAATAAATACTTCAATACGAGCAAAATCGAATAAATACTTTCCTGTTTTTGCAAATTTATGTCAACTGTTCCTCCATTTTGAAACCACAGGTTTAATCGAAAGAATAGCCATGCCAAAACAGAATTCTAAAAAAAAATATTTACATTCAAAGCTTTAAACTCCTATTCTGCAAAGAAATTCACCCTTCTTTTCCTGATAATAGGTTATAAGGTAATGTATTCGCAAAAAAATCAGTTTTCCCAACACTGCTGGGACTTCTGCCAAAACCGCAATGATTGACGGATAATGAACCTATACCTACGAAGGACAAAGTCGCTTTTGCATGTCTTGGCTTAAAATAAATCACCCCTATCATTTTAAACTTTATTCATTCATGTCCATTAGAAAAGTCCTTGCTAAAATACACCTGATAATTGGTTTGGGAACAGGTTTTCTATTCTCGATTATAGCACTTTCCGGAGCACTATACACTTGGGAACCTGAAGTAAGCCGGATAATTTATCAGCACGAGGTAGAGAAACAAGACAAACCTTTTGTTGATATTTCGACATTAAGAAACACCATGCAACAAGCCTTCCCGGAAGGCGATTTCCGCACTGCACTCTATCGCGACCAAGAAAGTAGTATCGAGGTTTTATTGTATGTTCCAGGCACCTATTTCCTGGCCCAAATCAATCCATATACGGCTGAGCTTATCCACTTACAAGACATGAAAAAGGGATGGCTAAACCATTTGAAAAACTTACATCGCAATCTTTTACTTGGAGACATAGGTAGAGAAATTGTTCATTGGGTAACCTTATTGGCGCTACCAATGCTGATTTCTGGCCTGGTATTGTGGTGGCCACTACGAGGCTGGCCAAAAAAAGAAAAATTCAGCATTAAATGGTCCGTTTCTCCAAAGAAGTTAAATTATGATCTACACAATGTTCTGGGATTTTATGCCACTTGGATCCTTATTTTTAGCATTATCACAGGACTCTTTTGGGGTTTTAAGGTGGTGAAAGATGTAACCAAAGAAATAAGTGGTGAAAATGAAATGAGCTATGAAAGCCCAAGTTCTCTGATCCCAACTACCGATCAAGGTTCAGATCCCAACAAAATTTTAAACATGCTGATTGAAAAATACCATACTGAATTTTCTAATTCTCAAGTAAGAATTAATGTTCCTCATGGCAAAAAAGAAGCCATCCATATTTCCGTTATTGATCCCAATAAAGGGTTAAATGCTATCAATCATTTTTATCATGATCAATACAGCGGAGCCCCTATTCAAGGAAAATTTTTATATGGATTATCTAGTGAAAACAGCACTTTCAACACTATTAACGCCATGGTCTATGGAGTTCATTTAGGAGACATTTTGGGACTTCCAGGAAGAATGCTTGTGTTTTTAGCATCGCTTATAGGTGCCTCCCTACCTATAACTGGATTTATTTTCTGGCTTGGGAAAAACAAGAAAAAGTGATAAACTCAACTTAAACTATAGGCTCCCCCTGTTTCATTCGAACTTTACATAAACTAATTAAGTTCAGGCTATTTGTAAAGAATCCGTTAAGACACTACCTTAAGAAAAAAACAGAATAAACAACTGAATTAAATATTTTTTCCTCACGAAACAGAAGGATACTCGTCTATTTTGACTTAAAACAAAATTCAATAATTCACAATAAATTCATGGACAAATAGAAATATTATCCTTTAATTGCGCCAAAATCAAATTTATGAAATCATGTCCGAATTCCCACCTTGCCCAAAATGTGAATCTAAGTTTACCTATTCTACAGGAGGCCTACTATTATCTTGTCCTGAATGCGGACATGAATGGAATCCCGAAGAAACAGAAACAACAGATTCTGGTACAGAAGTAAAAGATGCTAATGGCAATGTTTTGGTAGATGGAGATTCTGTAATTGTATTGAAGAATTTACCCGTAAAAGGTTACCCTCAACCAATAAAAGCAGGTACAAAAGTGAAAAACATTCGACTAACAGATGGCGACCATAATATCGATTGTAAAATTGCAGGTTTTGGGTCAATGGCTTTAAAATCTGAGTTTGTAAAAAAAGGTTAAAAAAGCTGATTTAACGAAATGTCTTATAGAAACATCCGTTTATTAAAAGTCTATGAGCGAGCGGTGATACATCATGCCGCTCGCTCATAAACTTAAAAGGCCAATAATTTTATTATTGGTAATTAATTAGATTTTTTTTTAAAACCTTGAAATTGTTTTATTGACACTTGGGGTAATATAAAATGAGCAAAATAAAACCTATGACTCATTAACTTTGTCAATACCAAACTAAATTGACTCTATTTCCAATACCTTATTTTGGTAGTTGCATCTTTTTGGCCCAATTTTCTCTACTCTAGAAACTTACTCGAAATAGAATAAACATTCACAAACAAATTGTGTTTTCAAAGCAGAATTGAAGTTGGTTTTAAAGAAAAGGCACAATACTGTAAAATTGGATGTGTTTTTCGAAATTTTCAACTCTATAGCCGAAGAAAAAAGAGCTACCTGAATTTGCTTGGCATACATTACATATACTGCTGAATATTGCATAGTTTAGGTAAAACCTTTTTTATTATTAGGCATAGCGCTTCACTTATAGGAGTTAAGATATATGAAGAATGAATGGGTAAAAGATTGGTATTCCTTAAAAAACAGAACTCCCTACGATTTCCAGAAAGCTTGCCTAAAAAATTATCTAGCAGGAGAAAGTGGTCTATTGAATGCCCCTACAGGTAGCGGGAAAACAATGGCACTGTGGATACCTGTATTACAGGAATATGTCAACCAGTATCCCGACAGTTGGAAAAAGCCTAGAAAGAACGGTTTGCAAGTAATTTGGGTAACACCATTAAGGGCATTGGCACAGGACATTGGCCAAGCCATGAAGGAGGTATGTTCAGAGACCGGCTTAGCTTGGAGAGTGGCTGTGCGAAATGGCGATACATCTGCAGCCCAAAGACAGCAGCAAAAAAGATCCATGCCAGAGTGCTTGATTACAACTCCTGAAAGCCTTCATCTATTAATTGCACAAAAAGGAAATGGATTATTGTTCCAAAACCTGAAAGCAATAATAGTGGACGAATGGCACGAATTATTAGCAAATAAACGAGGGGTTCAAATTCAGCTGGCCATAAGTTACTTAAGGACTATTGCAAAGACATCTATAAAGGTTTGGGGGATTTCAGCTACGATTGGTAATCTGTCTCAGGCACACCAAGTATTGATAGGTCCTCAAGCGCCTGTCCTAATCGTTAGAAGTAAGTTAAAGAAAAAGATCAAAGTAAGTTCTGTGTTACCTGATGAGGTGGAAAAATACCCTTGGGCAGGACATTTGGGAGTAAAATTACTTCCTAAAATCATTCCTATAATAGAGAAAAGCCAAACTGTGCTGCTCTTCACAAATACTCGTGCCCAAACAGAAATTTGGTATCAAAAAATATTAGAAGCCAAGCCAGACTGGGCAGGTGTAATGGCCATGCACCATGGTTCTCTGGATCCTCAAGTAAGAGAGTGGGTGGAAAATGCCCTTCATGAAAAGAAATTAAAACTTGTGGTATGTACAAGCAGTTTGGATCTTGGGGTTGACTTCAGACCCGTGGATACGGTAATACAAATTGGCGGGCCAAAGGGAGTAACCAGGTTCGTTCAGCGGGCAGGTAGATCTGGCCACGAACCCGGTGCTACCAGTAAAATATTCTTTGTGCCTACCCATTCTTTGGAATTAATAGAGGCAAGTGCATTAAGGAAAGCCATAGACAAAGGGGAATTCGAAGACCAGATTCCCATGGAAGACTGCTACGATGTAGGCGTGCAATTTTTGGTCACCCTTGCATTAGGAGATGGGTTTAAATCCGAAAAGGCCTATCTATTAATGAAAAGTTGTTTTTCCTTTCGAAACCTTACTAGAGAAAAATTTGATTGGATGTTGGCATTCATAACAGTTGGAGGAAAAGCATTGGGAAGTTATGAAGAGTTCTCCAAGGTAAAAATCTCTGAAGAAGGCCTTTACCAAGTAGTGGACAGAAAAATCGCCATGCGCCATAGGCTTTCTATAGGCACAATTGTAAGTGATCCCATGATTCAAGTCAAGTTCATTACAGGAGGTTATATAGGTTCTGTAGAAGAAAGTTTTATCACCAAATTAAAACCTGGGGATGCATTTTGGTTTGCCGGTAGAAACCTCGAATTCATTAAGGTAAAGGAAATGAAGGCTTTGGTAAGAAATTCTAAAAAGAAAACAGGAACCATTCCAAGATGGATGGGTGGAAGAATGCCTCTTTCATCAAGACTGGCATACATGATTCGTCAGGAGTTACAAAATGCCTCAGATGATCACCTTGATTCCATTGAATTGAAAACCATACTACCTATCCTACAACTTCAAAAAAACCTCTCTGAAGTACCAAATCAACAATCATTATTAATAGAAAAATGCAAAAGTAAAGAAGGCTACCACGTCTTTTTTTACCCTTTTGAGGGAAGGTTTGTCCACGAGATTCTTGCAGCACTAGTGGCTTACCGAATCAGCATAAGTCATCCCATCAGCCTCAGCATTGCAATGAATGATTATGGATTTGAATTGCTCTCGGATAGTCCAATTCCCATTGAAGATAGTCTAGAAGGGGATTTGTTTCGAAGGCAAAATTTGATGGATGACATTTTTGCAAGTATTAATGAAAGCGAAATGGGTAAAAGGCGTTTTAGGGAGATTGCTGCAATTGCGGGTTTGGTTTTTCAAGGTTATCCAGGAAAAAGCGTTCCTACCAAACACCTACAGGCAAGCTCAGGAATTATATATGGGGTATTTGAAAGCTACGATCCTGACAACCTCTTGCTACAACAAGCACAGCAGGAAGTCATGCAAATTCAGATGGAAAAAAACAGGCTTTTTCAGGTTATTGAGAGGATTAACAAACATGAAATCAACCTTATCAACACTAAAAAATTAAGTCCATTTGCCTTTCCCATAATGGTGGACAGGCTTAGTCGAAACAACATTAGCTCTGAAAATCTAACGGACAGGATACTAAGGTTGCAATTTGAACTGCTAGATTAAAACTTGTTTTGGAGCATTTTTAAATTTAAATTAGCCATTTAAATACCAAAATAAATCTATCCTATTCCATTATTTACTTATACTTTATGAAATCATTATTACTTACCCTTTTGGTGATCAGTTCGTATGTGACCTGTATGGGTCAAACACCTCCCAATGGCCCCGAAGTTACGGATCCAGAATGGAATGCTTATGATATAGAAACAGTAGTCGATGGCTTCAATATCCCTTGGGGATTAGCGATTTTGCCTGATGGAAGTATGCTTATCTCTGAGAAATCAGGAGATTTAGTACATTTCAAAAATGGAAAGAAAACAAGTATTACGGGATTGCCTGAAATATGGGCAAAAGGTCAAGGAGGACTTCTTGACGTGGTTTTACACCCTGACTTTGAAAACAACAAATACGTTTATATTTCTTATGCATCTTCAAGAGGCCCTGAAAAAGGAGCACACACTGCCATAGGACGTGGACAATTGAATGGTACTCAATTGGTTAATTTTGAGAGATTATATAAAGCCTCGCCAAATTCAGAAGCAGGTCAGCATTATGGTTCTAGAATCGCTTTTGATAAAGAAGGCTACTTGTATTTCTCCATAGGAGAAAGGGGAGCGAAATTTGAGAACCCACAGGATATCACTCGAGACGGTGGTAAAGTTTATCGACTTTACGATGATGGAAGAGTACCTGAAGACAATCCTTTTTACAATGAATCTGGCGCAAAAAAAGCCATCTATTCATTTGGACATAGAAATCCACAAGGTATGATTGTACACCCAAAAACTGGAGCTGTATGGGTAAACGAACATGGTCCTAAAGGAGGTGACGAAATCAATATAGTGAAAAAAGGGGCTAATTTTGGCTGGCCTGAAATCACTTACGGGATCAATTATGATGGAAGCATATTGTCAGAAGAAACAGCTAAACCAGGCATGGAGCAACCACTTTACTATTGGGTGCCTTCTATTGCTCCAAGTGGATTTGCCTTTATTTCAAACAGCAAATACCCAGCTTGGGAGGGAGACTTTTTAGTTGGTTCTTTGAAGTTTGGATACTTAGAGAAACTTACAATTAAAAACAACAAGGTTACCAAAAGAGAAAAAGTTATTGATGGTTTAGGACGAGTTAGAAATGTTGTCCTGGGTCCTGACGGAATAATTTACGCCGGAATAGACGGAAAAGGGATAGTTAAAATTGTCCCAAAAGGAAAATAAAACATACATGTTCAAACAATAGTAATTGCTGCTTAAAAATTAACTTAAAGCAGCAATTACTTTTTTTTGGCAGGCCAACAATCCTTCATGAAAAAGTCCAAAGAAAAATATGATTTTATAATTATTGGTGGAGGTTCTGCAGGCAGTGTACTGGCCAATAGATTAAGTAAAGACCCCTCTAATAAAGTTCTTGTTATAGAAGCTGGAAGACCTGACCACGGTTGGGATTTTCGAATTCAAATGCCTGCTGCTTTAACTTATCCCCTAACCAACAATTTCTACAACTGGGGATACGAATCAGAACCTGAACCTTTTATGCACAATAGAAGGATTTTCCAACCTCGTGGAAAGGTATTGGGAGGGTCCAGTGTTATTAATGGGATGATCTTTATTCGTGGCAATGCCATGGATTATGAAAAATGGGCCAGGGAAGAAGGACTTGAAAACTGGAGCTTTGAGCATTGTCTCCCCTACTTCAAACGATTAGAAAACCGACTTATAGGTGGTGACACCTACAGAGGTGATAAAGGTCCACTTTACCTAACTACTCCTAAGTGCGACAACCCACTATTTAAAGCATTTTTTGAATCCGTTCAAGAAGCTGGATACCCACTCACTGACGATGTCAACGGGTATCAACAGGAAGGTTTTGGGAAATTTGACGCCACCATTTATAAAGGGAAAAGGTGGAATGCTGCAAGGGCCTATGTGCACCCTATAAAAGACCGTAAAAACTTAACCATACATCTCAAGTCAACGGTAAGTAATATCCTATTTGAAGGAAATACTGCCATTGGAGTAGATTATTTAAAAAATGGAAAAAATGAGCAGGCTTACGGAGCACAGGTAATTTGCTGCGGTGGAGCAATCAATACCCCTCAGGTCTTGCAACTTTCCGGAATAGGTAATGCCAATGAGCTAAAAAAATTAGGAATTCCTGTAGTAGCCGACCTAAAAGGTGTGGGTGAAAACTTACAAGATCACCTGGAAGTGTATGTACAATGGGCCGCAAAAAAACCTGTTAGCCTCTACCCTTCCTTAAAATTCTATAACCAACCCAAGATTGGACTTGAGTGGCTGTTTAAAGGAACTGGTGTGGGTGCAAGCAACCATTTTGAAGCAGGAGGATTTATCCGCGGAAATAAAGAGGTAGCTTATCCCAATTTACAGTATCACTTTCTTCCAATTGCGATTAGGTACGATGGCTCTGCTCCAAACGAGGGGCATGGTTTCCAACTACATGTTGGTCCAATGAATACAGATGTGAGAGGCCATGTAAAAATAAAATCCACCGATCCAGGTAAATACCCAATAATAAAATTCAACTACTTGTCCACAGAACAAGAGAGAAAAGAATGGATAGAAGCGATCAGGTGTACAAGAAATCTTATCAATCAACCTGCTTTTGATGAGTTGCGGGGGAAAGAATTATCACCTGGAGCTAAGGTTGAAACCGATGAAGAAATACTTGATTTTGTAGCAAAAGAAGGTGAAAGTGCTTACCACCCTAGTTGTACTGCCAAGATGGGTTATGACGACATGTCTGTGGTAGATGCGAACTTAAAAGTTCATGGTATTAACAACCTTTCCATTGTGGATGCATCTGTGATGCCCCATATTACCAATGGAAATATTTACGCACCAGTGCTAATGATTGCTGAAAAGGCTGCTGACATTTTGTTAGGCAATAGCCCTGAACCTCCTCAAAAGGTCCCTTACTACAAGCACAATCCTGAACAAAACTAAAAACCATTCTTCAATTGATCAAACCAACTAATTTATATATTGACGGCACTTGGCAAGAGGCTATTTCTAAAGAAGTCAGGACCATTTACAACCCATTTGACAATCAACCATTAGCCACTGTTGCAGAAGGCGATAGAAAGGATGCTCAAAAAGCAATCTCAAGCGCAAGGAGTGCCTTTGAATCAGGAGATTGGCGGTATACGACTGCTGCAGAACGCGGAAGGTTGGTCTATTTATTGGGAGATCTTATTGAGAAAAATAAAGAAAAACTAGCCGAGCTTGAAACACTGAATACAGGAAAAACACTTGCTGAGAGTCTCTGGGACATGGAGGACATTGCTGGAATTTTCAGGTATTATGGTGGTCTTGCGGATAAAAATGAGGGCGAAAGCATCGCCAGCCCAAATCCCAATAGCCAAAGTTTATTGGTAAAAGAACCCATTGGAGTGGTTGGAATGATTTGTCCTTGGAACTATCCACTACTTCAAGCTGCCTGGAAAATTGCCCCAGCCCTTGCTGCAGGATGCACCATGATAATAAAGCCCAGTGAATTCACTCCACTTACAACGCTTCTATGGACAAGTTTAGCTGAAGAAGTAGGTTTCCCTAAAGGTGTTATCAATACAGTTTTGGGGCCTGGTCACAGCATTGGAGCAGAACTTGCAGAAAGTATGGAGGTAGACATGATCTCCTTTACTGGCGGAATTGTTACAGGGAAAAAGATAATGGAAGCAGCCGCAGGAAATGTCAAAAAAGTAGCATTAGAACTGGGAGGCAAAAACCCCCATATCCTATTTGAAGATGGAGATTGGGAAACGGCTATTGACTTTATATTAAATGGGGTATTCTTCCATGCAGGCCAGATTTGCTCTGCAGGCACACGTGTAATGGTGGCCTCCTCCATACATGACAAGGTAGTAGAACACTTAAAACAGAGGATAAGTAATATCCGCCTTGGCAACGGAATGGAAAATGACACCCAAATGGGGCCTCTGATTTCTCAGGCTCAATTAGATAAAGTATCAAACCACGTGCAGAAAGCCCTAAAAGAAGGGGCTAAATTGGTTGTAGGAGGTAAAAGACCAACTGAAGAATCTTTGAAAAATGGTTTTTTCTATGAACCAACTTTGCTCACTGATTGTACGGCTGACATGGCCATTGTAAAAGAAGAAGTATTTGGTCCGGTGGTTCATGTGGAAAAATTTGAAACCGAGGAAGAAGCCATCAAAAAAGCGAATGACACCATTTATGGCTTATCCGCTGGCTTTTGGTCTCAAGACCAACAAAGAGTTTCCAGGGTTTCAAAAGCATTGCGATTTGGTACTGTTTGGGTCAATGACTTCAACGTCTATTTTGTTCAGGCACCATGGGGTGGTTATAAACAATCGGGACAAGGAAGAGAACTCGGCCACGCAGGACTAGAAGAATTTCAAGAAGTAAAGCATATTTATCAAAATTTCAAACCCTCGCCTTTAAACTGGTTCGGAAATTAAACCACCAAAGTTATCGATACCAAGACCTTAGGAATCCTCATAACAGTACTATTTTATCTAATTATTCTTTACATTGGATATTATGCCAGCAAAAAAGAATCCGGTGACCAAACATCGCAAGGACTTTTACTAGCTGGTCGCCGAATGCCCGCCTGGATCGGGATTTTCACCATGACTGCCACATGGGTAGGTGGCGGTTACCTCATTGGAACAAGTGAAGCCGTATACGATAGTGCAAGAGGCCTAGTTTGGGCGCAAGCTCCCTGGGGCTATGCATTAAGCCTAATATTGGGTGGATTGTTTTTTGCAAAAAAAATCCGAAGCTTTGGTTTTACTACATTCATCGATGTATTCGAACATAAATACGGTAAAAAAACCGCTGCAATATTATTTATTCCTGCCCTAATAGGTGAGATTTTCTGGAGTGCCGCCATTCTCGCTGCTTTGGGCATAACCTTCGCTACCATTTTTGAACTAGACCTAGAAACATCAATTCTTGTTTCAGCAAGTATTGCCATAGGCTATACCATGATGGGGGGATTGTGGTCGGTAGCCTATACGGATGTAGTTCAACTTATTTTTATTATCCTAGGTTTGGGAATAAGTATTCCTTTTGCTTTAGATAAAATTGGAGGTTTAGATGCCGCATTAACCATTTACGACCAACAAATAGCCAATGGCTTTACCTTATTTCCAAGTCTAAATGCCTTTACAGGAAACGATCCGGCATGGGGAAATAGCATATGGGTGTGGGTGGATTTTGCCTTGCTCTTGATTATGGGAGGAATTCCCTGGCAAGTCTATTTTCAGCGGGTCTTGTCTTCAAACTCAGATAGATCAGCGGTTAGATTATCTATCTTGGGTGGGCTTTGTTGTGCCTTAATGGCCATTCCTGCCATACTTATCGGGGTTGCAGGTGTTGGTTTTGATTGGACACAATCTACCTTAGGCGTAGCTCCCGAACCAACCATGGTCCTGCCCTATGTATTGCTAGAAATGACTCCTCCAATTATTGGAGCATTGGGGCTTGGAGCCGTAGCTGCAGCTGTAATGTCATCTGTGGATTCTTCCATATTATCTGCAGCTTCTATGTTTACCTGGAATTTATACAGGCCATTGATAAACCCTTCATGCACAGACAAACAAATCAAAACCTCAATTCGACTGGCCATTTTGGTCATAGGTTTGGTTTCTACCTGGCTTGCCTTAACACTTCAAAGCGTATATGAACTCTGGTACCTTTGTGCCGATTTGGTTTATGTCGTTTTGTTTCCTCAATTGGTGATGGCTTTATATTTTAAAAAGGCAAATAGAAATGGGGCCATTGCAGGAATAATCATAAGTTTATTTTTAAGGTTTGGTGGCGGTGAACCCATCTTTGGAATTTCCCCATTCTTACCCTACCCTATGGAAGACCCAATTGCGGGAATTGAGTTTCCTTTTAGAACATTCTCCATGTTTTGTGGTTTAATTAGTATTCCAATAGTGTCATTGCTTTTTCCAGATAAAAATCAGATTGAAACATCCTCTTTAACCAATGAACGATCGAATTAATTTAATCTTTATTCTATTTTTTATTATTTCTCTACCCCTAAAAGCGCAGATCCCCGTTATCTTGGATGCGGATTTGGATTCCGACGTAGATGACGTTGGTGCACTAGCCATGCTGCATACGCTTGAAGACAATCAAAAAGTCAAACTATTAGGTGTGGTTGTAACTAGTGATGACCAAGATGCTGCTGCCTGTGCCGCTGCAATCAATACTTTTTACAATAGACCAGAAGTACCCATTGGGGTAGAAAAAGGGATTGCACTAAGAAGTTTTTCCAAATACACAAAAAGTTTGGCAACAAGTTTTCCCCACCCTTTAAGGGGAGGGAAAGAACCTGAGGATGCCACTCAACTCTATAGAAAATTACTGGTCAATTCTCCTGACAATAGTGTAATCATCATTAGTATTGGCCACTTGACCAATGTGCGAAACTTATTGGAGTCTAAGCCTGATCATTTAAGTCCCTTGACCGGCAAGGAACTGATTCAAAAGAAGGTGAAACTTTGGTCCTGCATGGGTGGACAATTCCCAAGCGGAAAAGAGGCCAATTTCTATCGGCCTGACCCGGAGTCTACGCTAATTGCAGTTAAAAACTGGCCAGGCGAAGTGATTTTTTCAGGTTGGGAAATTGGCAATGAGATCATCACAGGTGGAGATTTCCTAAAACACGCACTCAGTGCTGACCACCCGGTAAGCCTTGCCTATAAATTATTTAATGAATACGCTGGAAGACAAAGCTGGGACCAAACCTCGATTCTTTATGCAATATCTGATAAAAAGTATTGGGAGTTGAGCCCAAAAGGTCAGGTTCTTGTTAATAAAGATGGAAGCAATTCCTGGAAAGAAGATCCTAATGGCTTACATCGCTACTTAATAAAACATTTACCTCCTGCTGAAATAGCAAAAATAATTGATTCTCTAATGATTGGTATTTATAGGCCTGGTTTTTGAGGCTGCACAGATAATGAATTGTTTATCCAAAGCTCGGTTTTTTCTATCTTGAAATTGAAACCACAACCAAAAACTTTTATTGTATGAAAGCATCAGATTTATTTGTAAAAGCACTGGAAAAAGAAGGTGTGGAATATATTTTTGGCCTTCCCGGAGAGGAGAATCTTGATATACTGGAGTCTTTAACGGATTCAAAGATTAAATTAATTTTAACCAGACATGAGCAAGGGGCCGGTTTTATGGCGGCCACCTACGGAAGGCTAACAGGAAAACCAGGGGTATGTATGTCAACACTTGGTCCAGGTGCTACCAATTTGTTTACTCCTGGAGCTTACGCTCAATTGGGCGCCATGCCCATGTTAATGATAACTGGTCAAAAGCCAATTAAAAAAAGTAAGCAAGCACGCTTTCAGATAATAGATGTGGTCGATATGATGCGCCCTATCACCAAATACACGAAGCAAATTGTAGATGGCAATGTAATCGCTTCTAATATTCGGGAAGCTTTTCGCTTGGCCACTGAAGAACGTCCGGGAGCTGTACACCTGGAGTTACCGGAAGACATTGCCCAAGAGGAAGTGGATGATCATGTATTTGATGTGGTAAGCCATTTATTGCCCAAACCGGACGATGCCGCTATTTTAGCTGCGACTGAGATGATTCAAAAGGCTAAGATGCCTCTATTGCTAATTGGAGCTGGTGCCAACAGGAAAGTGATATGCAAAGCCCTTGCAGATTTTGTAGACAAAACAGGAATCTACTTTTTCACTACCCAAATGGGAAAAGGGGTTATCGATGAGCGACACCCACAATATCTTGGAACAGCAGCGCTTTCAAGCAATGATTTTGTGCATGCTGCCATAGATGAATCTGACCTAATTATCAATGTAGGTCATGATGTTATTGAGAAACCTCCTTTCTTTATGAAGCAGGGTGGTAAAAAAGTTATCCATGTCAATTTCTCTGCAGCCGAAGTAGACCCGGTATATTTCCCACAATTAAATGTTGTTGGTGATATTACCAGTTCTGTTGAGAAATTATCGGAAGCAGTAAAACCTTCTAAAAGTTGGGATTTTAATTTTTACAAAAAAGTAAAATCTGAGGTTTCTCAACATCTAAGCAAATATTTTGAAGATGAACGCTTCCCTACCTTACCCCAAAGGTTAGTCAATTTACTGAGGAATAAACTTGGGGAAAAAGATGTGATCACCTTAGACAATGGAGTGTATAAAATCTGGTTTGCCAGGAATTATACTTGTTATCATCCCAATACTCTTTTGCTAGACAATGCTTTGGCAACCATGGGGGCCGGTCTCCCATCTGCCATGTGTGTTAAATTATTAAACCCAGACAAAAAAGTAGTAGCTATTTGCGGTGATGGAGGATTTATGATGAATTCTCAGGAACTGGAAACAGCAGTACGATTGGGATTAAACATGGTGGTAATTATCCTCAATGATGAATCCTATGGCATGATCAAATGGAAACAAGAAGACATGGGCTTTAAAGATTTTGGTTTAGACTTTAAAAACCCTGACTTCGTGCAGTATGCCAATAGCTATGGGGCACACGGTCATCGCCCAGAGAGTGACAAGGAATTACAAGAAATTCTGGATAAAGCACTTAACAACCCGGGCGTACATGTAATCGACCTAAAAGTTGATTATTCTCTAAACCACCCGATCTTAAATGTAATGTTGAAAGAAAAAATTTCTAAGTTATGAATGAGGAATTAAAAGTATATTCACCTTATGACAATACACTAATAGGCACTTTACCTATGACCAACGCGGAAGAGTTGGAAAAAATAATAGAAACCGCTCATGTCCTTTTCCAGGACAGAAAGCAATGGATTCCGGCCCATAAAAGGATTGCTATATTGGAAAAGGCCAGGGCAATAATGGAGGGAAAAATTGAAGAACTGACCAACAAAGCTGCTCAAGAAGGAGGAAAGCCTTACCAAGACTCCAAAGTAGAAGTAAAAAGGGCCATCAACGGATTGAAAATTGCAACCGAAGAAATCTCCCATATGAAAGGTGGGCAGATCCCTATGGGAATCACTGAATCTTCAATGAATAGGCTGGCATTTACCATCCGTGAGCCTATTGGTGTGGTAGCTTCCTTGTCCGCGTTCAACCATCCTTTAAACTTGATTGTTCATCAAGTGGTTACTGCATTTGCAGCAGGTTGCCCGGTTATCGTCAAACCAGCAAGCAAAACACCATTTTCTTGCCTGGCATTGGTAGAAATACTTAAAGAGGCTGGAGTACCAGAGGGCTGGGTTCAATCCATCAACTGTAGCAATGAACTCGCAGAAAAATTAATAAAAGACCATAGAATCAATTTTCTATCCTTTATAGGTTCTGCCAAGGTTGGCTGGTCACTTAAATCTAAAATGGCTCCTGGAACAAGGTGTGCATTGGAACATGGAGGTGCAGCTCCAGTGATAGTTGAACCAGATGCGGTTATGGAAGACATGGTGCCTTTATTGGTTAAAGGCGGTTTTTACCATGCTGGACAAGTTTGTGTGTCGGTACAGAAGGTGTTTGCCCACAGCTCTATAGCAGAAAAGCTGGCTAAAGACATTGCCGACGCAGCGAAAAAATTAAAAGTTGGCGACCCATTGGCAAAGGATACGGAAGTTGGGCCATTGATACAAACTGGAGAAGTGGACCGTGTGGATGAATGGGTAAAAGAAGCCATTTCAGGCGGTGCTGAGCTATTGTGTGGTGGTAAAAAAATCAGTGATACTTGTTATGAACCTACCGTATTACTTAATCCTTCAAATGATGCCAAAGTTTCAAAAGAAGAGATATTTGGTCCAGTTGTGTGTGTGTATGCCTACGATGATAGAAATGAAGCCATTGACTTGGCCAATAGCTTGGAGCTCCATTTTCAAGCTGCCGTTTTCACAAAAGACCTTGACATCGCCTTAGATACAGTACACAAATTAAATGCTACCGCCGTTATGGTAAATGACCATACTGCCTTTAGGGTAGATTGGATGCCATTTGGTGGAAGGGATGCTTCTGGGGAAGGAATGGGGGGAATACCTTATTCCATGCACGAAATGACACGTGAAAAACTCATGGTCTTCAAAAGTAAATTATTGCCTTGATCAATATTTACTCTTTTTATTAAAATGGCTTTTCGAATCAGTTGAAAAGCCATTTTTTTGTCCATATATAGTGAACATTAGAATTCACCCTGAAAATTAGCCAGATAAAGTGAGAGTAAACTACCCTGAAAAAACGGCCTCTTTCTCCAATACAGATTAACCATCCCCCATTATAGCTCAATTAATAGGGGCTACAAAAATTTTATTTTTTGTTTAGAAACATATATTGTGATATTTTAGAGTGTCATAAATAATTCAGCAGTATCTATGAATTCTAATGTTGATTTTTATTTCGCTAAAGGCAAAAAATGGCAGGCAGAAATGAGCCTATTAAGAAAGGTGATTTTGGAATTCCCATTGACCGAAGAATTGAAATGGGGTGTTCCATGTTACACAATGCCCTCAAGCGCCTCCACCAAAAAAAGCAATAATGTTCTATTGATTCATGCTTTTAAGGAGTACTGTGCCGTATTGTTTATTAAAGGAGCATTATTAAAAGATGCTGACAAGGTACTTGTTCAACAAACTGAAAATGTGCAGTCAGCTAGGCAAATGCGGTTTACAAATGAAGAAGAAGTCCAAAGGCTTTCACCAACCTTAAAACTTTTAATCAAGGAGGCCATTTCAATTGAGAAAAAAGGCTTAACTGTACCAAAGAAAAAAACAACAGAATATACCATTCCTGAAGAATTTCAGAAGGAACTTGATAAAGACCCTGAACTACTCGCTGGCTTTAAATCACTAACTCCAGGTAGGCAAAGAGCCTATCTATTGTATTTTTCCTCAGCAAAGCAATCCAAAACCCGATCTTCAAGAATAGAAAAATACAAGCACAATATCCTTAATGGAAAAGGATTGGATGATTAACAGGACCTTTGCTTAGAAAGCTCAAAAAATAAGAGAGAACAATGAACCTTGGAGTAGACCATTATTTAGCAGACGGCTGTGGACGTTGTCCATTGGGAGCTACACCAGATTGCAAGGTGAATAACTGGCGGGAGGAATTGAAGCTTTTAAGAAAAATTATTCTAAGCTGTGATCTCACAGAAAAAATTAAGTGGGGTGTTCCTTGCTATACAATTCAAAACCCTAAAACCAGCAAGTCAGAAAGCAATGTATTAATAATGAGTGCCTTTAAAGAATATTGCTCAGTAAGTTTTTTTAAAGGAGCACTACTCAACAATGTAGACAATCTCCTAGAAAAACCTGGCAAAAACACCCAAGCTGCTAGATTAATCAAATTCACCAATGTTCAACAAATAGTGGATAATGAGAAGCACATTCGAAAATTAATTTTTGAAGCCATAGAAGTGGAAAAGGCAGGTTTAAAGGTAGAAAAGGAACATAACCCAGCTGAAATCCTCCCCGAGGAATTAAAGGTCAAATTCATTGAAAACCCAGACTTTAAATTGGCTTTCCATACATTAACCCCAGGAAGACAAAGAGGATATATTTTGTATTTTTCACAACCAAAGCAAGAAAAGACCAGGCTGTCTCGAATAAATAAATACCTTCCAAATATTATGGAAGGAAAAGGCATGCAAGATAAATAGCCTTTTCAATTAAAAATAAATAAGTATTCAGCAAATAACATGGAGAAGAAAATCGCGATTCTAAGAGGGATTAATGTTGGTGGTAAGAAGAAAATTTTGATGGCGGACCTAAAATCCATGTTTGAAGGATTGGGCTATTCAGAGGTCTTAACATATATCCAAAGTGGTAATGTGATTTTCACTTTTGAAAATCACATTACTGAAACAGAAATGGCTGAAGCCATAGAAATAGCAATTAAAAATAAATTCGGTTTTGATGTTCCAGTAATCGTATTAGCTGCCAAGGAGATACAAAACACTTTTAAAAACAATCCATTTTATGGAACTACTGATACAGACATCTCAAAACTCCACGTGACCTTCTTAGCTGATGAACCTGAAATCGAACTGCTTAATAAGATTCAAGCTTTGGATTTCAGTCCTGATAAATTTGATATTATAGGAAGAACTGTTTTTATTTATTGCGAAGGAAAATACCATCAGTCCAAGTTAACCAATAACTTTTTTGAGAGTAAACTTAAAACCTCAGCAACTACAAGGAACTTAAAAACTGTCAAAAAACTTTGCGAATTAAGCCAATAAACCTATCCAATAAAAAGAACATGAACTTATAGCCAATGAAATCCATAAGTAATTTAAACCCGAAATATGCAATAGACATTCTATTACGGCTGAAATCGCTTTAAAATACCCAATCGTTGCTGTTTTCAATTTCACCATAGCGGTGCTATGCTAAAATCTCCAAACAGTCTGATTTTCTTGCGATTGCAACACTTCTCGTAAACACGGAACAGGCATCACCCCTGACTATCGTCAGGGCCAGGAAATCCTATTAAATAATCCGGGTTAAAAATTCAATTGTCCTACTTTTAAAAAATCGAGCATATATAAATTCCCAAAATATTTAACCAACCCAATCCCATGAAAAGAATTGTATTGATTTTATGCTTTGCCTTATCGGCATTGTATACCCATGCGCAGGGGGACAATTATGAAATCGTTGAGAACATCCCTTATTATGGGGATGAATTAAGGAAATCAGATGCTTACATTGCTGAGCGCTGTGTGCTGGATATTTATTACCCTAAAGACCTGAAAAGTTTCGCTACAATAGTTTGGTTCCATGGTGGCGGAATCACTTCCGGGAAGAAAGAAATTCCAGAACCTTTAAAAAACAAAGGAGTAGCTGTGATTGGGGTAAACTATAGATTATCTCCAAAAGTCAAAGCCCCCGAATACATAAAAGATGCGGCCGCAGCAGTTGCCTGGGCCTTTCAAAACATTGCCGACTATGGAGGAGACCCTACAAGTATTTTTGTTTCCGGACACTCTGCCGGTGGCTATTTGGCAAGTATGATAGGCTTGGATAAATCCTACCTTGCAGCCCACAAAATAGATGCAAATGACATTGCCGGATTGATTCCTTTTAGCGGTCATACGATTACACATTTCACTATACGCGGTGAGCAAGGAATCCCTGGAGAACAACCTACCATAGATAAATATGCGCCCTTGTTCCATGTCCGAAAAGATGCTCCTCCACTATTATTGATCACAGGAGACCGTGAACGCGAACTTTTGGGAAGGTATGAGGAGAACGCATACCTAATGCGTATGATGAAAGTAGTTGGACATAAAAAAACTGTCTTGTATGAAATGGATGGTTATGGACATGGAATGACGCACCCTGCCTTTCCTTTATTAATCAATGAAGTCAAAAGAATTATTGGAAAATAAACCTTGCTATATTGCAAGTCTATTTGCACAGTTTCTAGGAAAAAAAGAGGCTTCAGTGAAAAAGAATTAACCCTAAAAAAGCTAGGAAACCAGCTTTTAGGAAAAAAATAAATTTAGCTATAACAATAACTATGGATCAGTCCAATATTACAGACATTCCCTCTGTTTACCCAAAAATTCAAGCCAAATCCGATGAGATTGGCTTTAGCATGCCTTCTGATTTGTACATTGGTAGTTTGCTAAAAACACTTATTTCCTCCCGTACAAATGCCAATATTCTGGAATTGGGCACAGGGATCGGCTTGTCCTTGGCATGGATGGTGGATGGATTAGGAAAAGATGGTTTACTTACCACCATTGAAAACGATCCCGAATTAACGGACATTGCAAAGGATTATTTTGGAACAGACCCAAGGCTTTCTATTCTTTGTGAAGATGGCGAAAAATGGATAATAGGCTATTCGGGTCCACAATTCGATTTAATATTTGCAGATGCATGGCCAGGTAAATACAGCCAGATAGATGAAATATTATCTATGGTAAAAGTTGGCGGCTTTTACATAATTGATGACATGAATCAACAAGAAAACTGGCCAATAGGACATGCTGAAAAAGCCGAAAACCTAGTTAAATACCTTGAGAAAAGGAATGACTTTAACCTAACCAAAATGAATTGGTCAACGGGTGTAATTCTCATGACAAAAATAAAGTAGACTTAGGGAAAACATTAATATTTCGAATATTAACCTATCCCAAAGAACTGAAAGAAATTGCATTTAGAGGACTCGTTTTAGTCTAAAAATCGTAAATAACACATTCAAACTTTAAGGACATTAAAATGGCTTTACCCAATATATTTAACAAAAGTGTAACGGATGAAATGATTGCACGAATCAATAAGCTGAAAGCGGATACCAAACCTGAATGGGGTAAAATGTCGGCCCCGCAAATGCTTGCCCACTGCAACGTCACCTATGAAATGGTATACGAGAACAAACATCCCAAACCAAATTTTTTCATGAAGTTTATTTTAAAAACTTTTGTGAAAAACATAGTTGTAGGTGAGAAACCATACAAACGCAATTCCCAAACAGCTCCGGCTTTCCTGATTACTGATTCCAGGGATTTTGATTTAGAGCGTAAAAGACTTATTGGTTATCTAAATCAAACACAGCAACTAGGAGAAGAAAGCTTCGATAACAAGGAATCTCATTCCTTTGGCAAGCTTAGCAAAGTAGAGTGGAACAATATGTTCAACAAGCATCTTGACCACCATTTAACGCAATTTGGGGTTTAAATTATTTCTAGAAATTCATTGTTTTTAGAAACTAGAGCTACGACCAAAATGCATTGTTCCTGATATAGGAAAATTTATAGGCTTCTGTGGCTTTCATTTTAATTTAGAGAAAATCAACCCTTATGAAATTGGGTAAGTGAAAGCTCCTGACTATCGGTATAAAGAATTCGGTAAGGCATAGAATAGTTTAAAGATGATAAAACCTGCAAATAAAAATCTTTTACCTTTCCCTGATTTTGTTAAGCGAGTTTTCAGTTATGGATCCATTGCTTCTGCTATTCTTATAGTATCTCTTGGAATAGGCATACTTGGGTACCACTATATAGGTGAATTAGAATGGATCGACAGCTTGTACAATGCGTCCATGATTTTGACTGGAATGGGGCCTATTGATGAAATGTCTACCAATGCGGCCAAATTATTTGCCTCCGCCTATGCACTCTTCAGTGGGGTGGTGTTTTTAAGTACTGTTGCGATATTTTTTGCACCCTTTGCCCACAGGTTAATGCATTTATTACATATAGAATCAATTGATTAAGGATGAGGAAAAGCGCCTTCACTAAATTATTCGCCGTGTTTACAGTAAAAAATTAGTCCACTTACAAATTCACCGTCCTCTTGAAGAAAATAGACTCATTTTACCACAATACGCCTGAACCTGAGCGAAGTGTATTTTTAGCTATCAGTAATTTCATACTTTCTCTGGATGGAAATATCAGCACTGATTTGAAATACGGCATGCCCTTTTTTAGCTATAAAAATAAAATGTGTTGTTACCTGTGGAAAGACAAGAAAACAAATGAACCCTATATCGGGATTGTTGAGGGAAATAGAATAAACCACCCCCAACTTGAAAAAGGTAATCGAAGGCGGATGAAGATTTTACGCGTTGACCCGAACTTGGACATTGACATAGAGACCATCAGTGAGATTTTAAATAGCGTAATCGCCCTGTATAAAGATGGGACCATCAAAACCAAATAAGTAGGGCTGCTAGGTTTTCGGCAGGGATTTTGGCAGCAAAAATAGCTAAGCCATTATAATTAGAATTTCAATATAATGTTAGTATTTCACCAATAAACAAATGGTAATTAATCCTTTATAAAGTTAAAAGTTCACACCATCAATTTCTAATTCCCATAGGAATAGCTTATTATAGTAATTAATTCTACCAACAAGCCCAAAAGAACCAAACATGCACTTATACAACTATAAACGAAGAGACCTACGAAACGGCATTCACTTATTGGGTGCTATCCTTATATTGACTAGTATTTTCGTCTTATTAAGCCCCTTATTTATTGAAGCTGGGGAAAAGTTGCAGAAAACTCTATGGGTAGGTATCAGTGTATTCATTGCAGGACTCCTTATTATCAATACCTATGAGGGAACATTGATTAATATTGACGACAATAAGGTCAAGGATTACTTTTCATTTTGTGGTTTTAAAACCGGGAATTGGAGAAAACTTCCTGTAGTAAAAGCCATTAAGTTAGTTCCTATTGAGCAAAAAACAAGCAACACTCCGAATGGAATAAGTCCGACTTTTATTTCTATAAAATCCAGTTATGAAATCATCCTCATTTTTGCTCCTGAACATCCTACTTATGCCTTTTCATATACCAATAAAACTTTAGCCCATAAGAAGTTAGAATTACTTTCGAAAAAGCTTTTAGTAGATAATAAAAAAACAATTCCATCACGGAATTGAGCAATCAAAATGCAACAAAACCTTATTTCATCACATAAATGGAAATCAACTGATTAACCCTATGTTAAATTTAAGGCAAAAAGATTAGACCATTTGAACTGGTTTAATCCGCTTTAGTCGTGAATCCATTTTCCACCATTGTTTGCTGAAAAATCTCATTTATCTCTATTTCATCTAAAACCTTGTCAAAAACAGCCAATCCTCCAATTTGTCCATTGAAAAAATTCCCCATTCCTCTGGAAAGAACTACTGCCCCCACTGTAAAATCCGAACCGTTATTTCCTATGCCCTTTTTAAAATGATAGGGGTTTTTGGAATGAACTAGGCCATCAGGAAGTCCTTCAAAACCTTTGGTGTTATTGATTGGCTCAGGTGCTCTTTCCTGAAACTCCCCATCTAAAAAGGCCTTAATGTATTCACCGTCATAGGTAAAAGCAATATAGTGCCATTCCCCTTTGGTTAGTTTTTGCTTACTTGCTGCATAATCGCAACTGTAAGGAAAAGGTGGTGTAGGACCACCGGAATAGGAAATATGGCCACAAACCTGAGCTGCGCCATTATAATGTGGGAGGTCTACAAACAATCCATATTGACGTTTACCTCCATCCGTATATTCATTCCACATTCCACCCACAAAACCTGTTTTACCTTCCCACTTCACCCAGGCCATTACCGTAACACCTTGATTTTTACCATGTATATTAAGCTCACCCGTATTTTCATAAGGCAAAGAGAAAAAAGCCTCATTTTCCATTAGGGCTGAATATCCTGTCAATGGTCCCTCGGCAACTCTTTCAACACTTCCATTCATTTCTTTAAGTGGAAATTCTCCCTTACCTACAGCCAACCTTTCATGGCCTGCTTCTTCTTCAAAACCCCAGGCAGCTACAAGACCATCCCTTTCTTGAAGTTGGGTCATGGGATCACTTTCCTTACAACTGAGCAGAAGGAGAACAGAAATCAAAAAATAAGCTAATTGTGAAAATTTCATGGTAGACAATTTATTAGTTGATCAAATATAATAAAGGAACCTGATTCAACAAGGCATTTCCCCAGTCTCAAACCCTTTCTATGCCTCGTTTTACTCCTCACAAACCACAGCAGGATAATTGGAAAATAAAATTTACAACAAGGTTTTACACCTAACAATTTCTAGATCACCCAATATTCTATATATTGTTTACTTCTTTAGCTATTTGCAATTGAGAAGATGAAATTTATCAATATGAAAAGACAACCATACCTGTCATGGATGATGAAACCCTTTGTTTTTTTCTTGCTTTTTGTACTGGCCTCCTGCTCAGAAAAACCAAAAGATGAAGAAGAGACACCTAAGCAACCTAATATACTGTTCATCTTCACCGACGACCATGCCTTTCAAGCCATTAGTGCTTATCAAGGTCGTCTTGCAAAATTGGCTCCCACTCCAAATATAGATCGTATTGCAGCTAAGGGAATTCTTTTCAACAAAGCCTATGTAACCAATTCTATATGTGCTCCTTCAAGAGCTTCAGTGCTCACGGGAACACATAGTCATGTAAATGGGCATAGAACAAATGCAGATACTTTTGATGGTAGTCAAATCACCTTCCCTAAACTTCTCAGAGAAAATGGCTACAACACTGCATTGATAGGCAAATGGCACTTGAAATCTGTACCCACAGGCTTTGATCATTGGGAAATCCTTCCTGGCCAAGGGCACTATTACAATCCTGATATAATTTCTGCTACAGACACTACGATTGCAGAAGGCTATGTTACGGATATTATTACAGACAAGTCTTTGAAATGGCTGTCTGAAAATCAGGATAGTGGAAAACCTTTTTTGCTTATGCTTCAACACAAAGCACCTCACCGAAAATGGGAAAAAGGTCCTGAGCATTTAGACCTTTATGAAGAGCTTACCTTCCCCGAACCAGACAACTTATTTGATGACTATGCCACCAGAGGTACTGCAGCCAAAACACAAGACTTGAGCATAAATAAAACCATGGATTTGGCTTCTGATTTAAAGATATGGACAGATGAAAATAAAAAAGGTCCAGTATTTAATCGTACCTATGGACGAATGAATGACAGCCAACGTGCCAATTGGGATGCTACTTATGATCCAATTATAGCAGATTTTCAGGCTAAAGACCTTAAAGGTGATGATTTGATCCGATGGAAATACCAAAGGTACATGAAGGATTACCTGGCCACTATTAGATCAGTGGATGACAATGTGGGACGTGTATTGGATTACCTTGAGGAAATTGGGCTCAACGAAAACACTTTGGTGGTATACACTTCAGATCAGGGGTTTTATTTGGGAGAACACGGTTGGTTCGACAAGCGTTTTATGTATGAAGAATCTTTCAGAACGCCCTTATTGATGCAATGACCTGGTAAAATCCCGGAAGGGATTACCAGTGACAAACTTGTTTCCAATCTTGATTTTGCCCAGACCTTTTTGGATTTGGCAGATATTCCTGCCCCAGACCGCATGCAAGGCCGCAGTTTAGTTCCTTTGATGATGGGGAATACTCCAGAAGATTGGCGAGACTACTTGTATTATCATTACTATGAATTCCCTGCGGTTCATAGTGTTAGAAAACACGAAGGTGTTACAAGTGAAAGGTATAAATTAATGCATTTTTATGAATTGGACGAATGGGAACTCTATGACCTTGAAGCTGATCCCACCGAAATGAATAACATCTATAACGACAGTTCCTGCGATTCCATTAAAACCGCCATGACGGATCGCTTAAAACGTATCAAGACCCAATATGGAGTCATCGTACCCAAAAGCAATTATTAAGTCAATACCAAGCCCAAAACCATGCGAATAACTTATTCTCTAATCCTAATTGTATTTATTGTTTTCGGTTGTGGACAAAGCAATAAAAATGAAGAATCCAAAACATTAACCGGAGCTGATAGCCTTATTGTCAAGCTTGACGAATCAAATCAACAGGTACAGGTTTTTAGAAAGGGAGATTTGAAAACACCTCTTCTAACACAGGTGGCGGAAACAGATTTCAGGCCTTATATACATCCAATAGTGGCTCCTGATGGTAAAGGCATTCTGACAGAAAAAAGCCCCAATCACCACAAGCACCAAACGGGAATCTATTGGGGATTTACAAGGGTGAATCAAAGAGATTTTTTCCATAATCCAGGAGGAGATTATTGGAAAAAAGTCGCTGTCAACGTATTGGAAGAAGAAGGTGAGCGTGTTTCTTGGCAAACAATCTACGAAATGCTGGACAGCTTGGGAAATCCTTTAATGACAGAAACGCAGACCTGGACCTTAAAAGCCCAAGGACAGCAATACCTATTAGACCTGGATTGGAACGGTCAGGCCCAACAGGACCTAACGATAGGGAAGTATGATTATGGTGGGCTATTTGTCCGGATGCCCTGGAAGGAAGGCATAGATTCAGAAATCATCAATACTGCTCGACAAGTAAATGAATTGGCCGAAGGAAAAAATTCAATGTGGATCAACCTGGGCATGCAGGTAGAAGGAAGGGATAACAGGGCAAATATTGCTCTGTTTGATCATCCTGACAATAAAGGCTACCCGCAAAAATGGAGAGTGGACAACCAATTTGGGCTGGGGCCTGCCTATACCAGAGATGAAGATTGGAAAATTGATAGTGGTGCCAATGAACAAATTAAACATCGATTATTTTTCTACACCGATGAATTCAATGATGTTGCCATCACTGAGGCCTGGGCCGAATATACAGATCGAAAAGGCAAGTACAACACTGCCTCATTGTGGCAATTGGCCAGAGATGAAGGTAGAAAAGCTAAATTCCTAAACCCACAAGAGGCCATCGCAGCCATGACAATAAAACCTGGTTTTAAAGTCAATGTATTTGCTTCAGAACCTATGATTACCCAACCCATGGCATTTTGTTGGGATGATAAGGGAAGGTTATGGATAGCTGAAAACAAGGATTATGAATCTAGGCAAGATGGATTTTCAAACAGCGGAAATAGCCGGATACTCATCCTTGAGGACAGTGATGGAGATGGACAAGCTGACACGAAAAAAGTCTTTATGGAAGGCCTGGCCTTTCCTGCAGCACTGGCTGTAGGTTTTGATGGTGTATATGTAGGAGCACCACCAAACCTCCTTTTTATCCCTGACAAAGATCAGGATGACAAAGCAGATGTAGAGGATATTGAAGTATTGCTAACCGGATGGGGCATAAGAGATAGACATGAGACACTGAACAGCTTACATTGGGGACCTGATGGCTGGCTCTATGGTCTTCAAGGTTTTGCCACACCTTCCAAAATAAGAAATCCTACTGAGGAAGAAAAAACAAAATTGTATTACCACAAAGACCCCTTCCCTGAGGGCCTACTTGAAGCCGATGGAGTAGACATTAATGGTGGGGTATGGCGGTACCACCCTACGCAACACAATTTTGAAGTAGTGGCTCACGGTTTTAGCAATCCTTGGGGAATAGATTACGATGCTAAAGGCCAACTCATCATGTCTGCCTGTGTCATTCCCCACCTATGGCATGTGATACCAGGCGGAATTTTTCACAGGCAAGGAGGGCAGCATTTCAACCCTTATGTATATGAGGACATTAAAACAATCACTGATCACAGTCACCGTTCTGCGCATGGAGGTGCAAGAATTTACCAGTCAGATGCCTTTCCTGAAGAAGAAAGAGGAAAGGTTTTTATGGCCAATATCCACGAACATGCCGTCTTAACAGACAAGTTGGTACCAAATGGTTCGGGTTTTATAGGCAAGCATGCAGATAATTTCTTAATGGCCAATAATGCCCAGTGGGTAGGCTTTAGCATGGAAGTGGGGCCTGATGGTGGCGTTTATGTATTGGACTGGCATGATGCTGATATTTGCGGACAAGAAGTCCTAAATGGTGAAACGGGAAGGGTTTTTAGAATAATGCCTGAAAAGAGCTTGGCAGAAAACTGGAAAGGACGTTACTCAGACCTCAATTTACTTTCTGATCTGGAACTGGTAGAATTGCAAAGCAGCAAGAGTGACTGGCATGCCAGAAGAGCCCGGGGTATTCTTCAAAAAAGGGCATATAAGGGTGAAATAGAAGAAAAAGCGATAAAAGCATTAAAGGTACTTTTTGCTAATAAAAAGAATCCTGACCTAAGGTTAAGGGCACTTTGGACCTTGCATCAGACAAGAAATTGGCAAACAAGTGAACTGATTCAGAATCTAAGAGATGCTGATCCCTATGTTCGTTCTTGGTCAATTCAGTTGCTTTGTGAAACCAAAACCCCACCAGAAGAGGCGCGAAGTTTATTTTTAGAAATGGCCAAAAATGACCCCTCTCCTACTGTGAGGCTTTATCTGGCTTCAGCTTTACAACGGATACCTGAAAACTGGAAATGGGACCTGGTAACTGATTTATTAAGCAGGAATGAGGACAGCAATGACCATAATGTGCCCAAACTTATATGGTTTGGCATATCTGACCTAATTGAAAAAGACCCAGAAAGATTTATGGCATTGGCCAACCAGTCCCAAATACCTTTGCTAACCGGATACATGGCAAGAAGAGCTGTGGATGGGGAAGAATTGAAACACCTCGTAAGCACCATCCAAATGGCTACTTCCAATAAAGTTTTATTACTTGAAGGCATGATCAATGGTATGGAAGGGAGAACGGATTTAATTGCGCCTGATAATTGGAAAAAGCTGGAAAGTCAGTTAAAAGGTAATAATTCTACTGTCAAGCTTGCTGAAGACATCAGTGCCTTATTTGGAGATGCGGAAGCTACACAAAAAGCACTGGCCAATTTAAAAGGCAATTCTGCAAGTCGTGAAGACAAAATAAAATCCCTTCAATTACTGACGGCCAGGCAAAAAAATGAATTGGTCCCATTACTCCCGGATTTATTCAAAGATAAAGAAATGCGTACAACCGCTATCCGGTCTGCTGCTGCTTTCAATAACGAGCATTTGGGCAGGGAACTTATAAAATTGTACCCAAATTCATCTGCTGAGGATAAAATAGCCATTCTCCAAACCCTGTCATCACGCCCAAGGTATGGCAATCTACTTTTGGACGAAATTAAAGCTGAAAATATTGTGAAAAAGGAAATCCCCGTCACCTTGGCTAGGCAGCTTCATAGGGTAATTGGGAGTGGCTTTGTTGAATTTTGGGGTCCAATAGAGCATGTGCCTAATGATGCGGCGGCCTATGACAGCTACCGATCAATTCTAACAACAAAAGCACTGGAAAAAGCAGACCTTAAAGCGGGAAAACGGCTTTTTATGCAATCTTGTGGGACTTGTCACAAAATGTTTGGGGAGGGAGCTGAAATAGGTCCTGATCTGACTGGGTCCAACCGAGCGAACACAGATTATATTCTCCTTAATGTACTTGAGCCTAGTGCTGAAATTCAGGATGCTTATAAATTGGTAGTCATCACCACAATGGATGGTCGTACTTACACAGGTAACGTTGTGGCTGAAAACGGTAAACAGTTAACCTTAAAAATCGCTGGACAGGAGTCTGTGAAAATCAACAAGTCTTCCATTCAAAACAAAGAAATAACCAATGTCTCTTTAATGCCTCCTGGTTTATTTGAGTCATTGAGCGAGAAAGAAATTGTGAATTTAATGGCCTACCTTAAAAGCTCGAAAAAAATAGATTAATAAAGGTAACCATTGTTAAATTTAATTCTGATGCCTGCCGAATTGTTCAGCAAATGGGTCCATTTTGAGGATGGGTTTCCCCAAGTTGGATGGTCGCCAAGGTAACGTCCTAAGTCGTAGGATAGCTTGTAATAAACGGACAAGTAGGGATTAAATTCAAAATTAAATCCCGCTTTTGGCGCCAGTACACCTTTGGTAAATACTTGGGTTGTCCTTTCAGAAGAAAGGACAACATTTTGATCAGTCTTTAAATTAATGAATTGAAAACCTGCCTCTATTCCTGAGAACAATGAAAAGTTACTTTTGACAAAATAATCATAACGAAAAG
Organism: Cyclobacterium sp. L-R; assembly: GCF_056859355.1. NCBI lineage: Bacteria > Pseudomonadati > Bacteroidota > Cytophagia > Cytophagales > Cyclobacteriaceae > Cyclobacterium > Cyclobacterium sp. L-R. The sequence goes on along the minus strand of NZ_JBSXOH010000034.1, from coordinate 71,143 downwards.
ATCCTTTGGTTTCAAACAACTGTTGATGCTGGTCTACTAGGCCATCTTCTGAATAGTATCGATTCAATCTATAAGCCCCAATATTAAACCCATAACTTACAGAATGGGCAAAACGGTAATCATTTACATGATGATTAAAACCAAGCTCATAGCCTAAAGAAGGCCTGTAAACACTCTTTTCCTGACCAAACAAAACTTTTTGGGCTAAGCCACCACTTATTTCAACCTGTTGGCCAAAACCATTACTGGCACTTAAAAAAAATACAAAGCTTATAAAGATGGCCATTTTTAACCTCTCAATAAATTTTAATTTTCTGCAATCCATAAAGTTTTAAGATAGTTTAATTTTTCAACGCGAAATACGCCATAGATTCCAATTGGAATCCTTTCCCAATGAAAATAAAGTCGATCAACACTATTGGATAATTTGGGTTTTAAAGGAACAAATGCCTAAACAATATCCATTCCAAAAATTACAGAATTGATATTTTAGTCTTCATTACTTTGAGTCAGATAGAACTTAAACGGTAAACCGCTTAATTCATTGTAAAATCTATATAACTTACTTTTCGACCAAAGCCCAAGCAATCCATGCTTCAAAACCCAAAGAAAAAATTACCTTTGTGATCAAACTTTTATAACCTTTGGCAGCAACAGACAACGGAACATATATTTGGAATCATGAACTGGCGACTTTACATTTATTAAAAGAAAAGGCCATATGGATAGCGGAGGAAAACAGCCTCTTGTTGGCTGACACTCACTTTGGTAAAGCTGCTCATTTTCGAAAGGCAGGTATACCTGTTCCAGAAAACATTCATTTGGCTGATTTTACTCGAATCCACGAATTATTGACTTCTACTGGTGCTTCTAAAGTATTATTTTTAGGAGACCTGTTTCACAGTGCTGCCAATGAAAGCTGGTTTACATTACTTGAATTTATTGAATTGCATCCCAATATTGATTTCCATTTGGTAATGGGCAATCATGATATATTGACAGATACTATTTACAAAGACAGCCCATTATTAATTCACTCAGGAAATTTAAAAATGGGCAATTTGCTCTTAAGCCATAAACCTCAAGAAGGACTACCTAAGGGTATTTTAAATATTTGTGGCCATATCCATCCAGGTATAGTCTTAAAGAAAAATGGTAAACAAAGCTTTAGATTGCCGGCCTTTTATCATAAAAACAACACATTGATTATGCCTGCATTTGGTCAATTTACCGGATTATTTTGCATGGATGTAAAAAGTGCCGAAAGCGTCATGGTAACAACTCCAGAAAAGGTAATTCCAATCAAATTAAATAATAAGGTTGGTTAAGTTAATATACCTGATTAATTTTGACAAACACACTATTATGTGATGGCTAAATTTAAGAGAAAAAAAACGAGACTGGGAAGTTATAAATTTGCCAGCGTATTATTCAGCATAACCCTATCATTGCTAATGATGGGGCTTTTTGGTGTAATTGCCATTCAGGCGAAAAAGCTAACTTCCATAATACGTGAAAACATAGAAGTTCAGGTATTTCTAAACAAGGAAATGGAGCAATCCAAAATAGACAAGCTCATCAGCCAGATGAGAAAGAAACCCTATGTTCTTAAAAAGGAAGATACTGCCATGCTTCAATTCACAAGCAAGGATGAGGCTGCAGAGGTATTTTTAAAGGAAGTAGGGGAAGATTTCACCCAATTTCTGGATGACAATCCCCTCAGAGATTCTTTTACCTTTTCCATAAATGAGGAATTTCAAACCTCTGAGAAAATTCAAGAAATTGTAACAGAGATCGAAGCTATCCCTGGTGTTTTTGAAGTTACCTATATGCAAGATGTAGTATCTTCTATCAATGAAAACTTATTAAAAGTAGGCATTGTATTGGGAGCATTGATTTTAATTCTACTTATAACGGTGGTGATTTTAATAAGCAACACAATAAAACTGGCTTTATTCTCTCAACGTTTTTTGATCCGAAGCATGCAACTCGTTGGTGCTACAAAGGGATTTATAAGAAGACCGTTTTTGTGGCGTGCCTTCCTTTATGGCGCATTGGGAGGCATTATTGCCTCAGGTATTATTTTCAGCCTGCTGGAATATGGTAAAAATTTCATTGAAGGATTACAATTACTTTACGATATAGAATTGCTCGCCATGTTATTTGGAAGCCTAATTTTATTGGGAGCCTTAATGTCCTGGTTAAGTACTTACCGCTCTATCAATAAATACCTCAACATGTCTTTGGACGAATTATACTAAGAATATGAAAAACAATCCATTGCCTTTTTCGAAAAAAAATTATCAGCTCATGCTTATCGGTATTGCAATCATCGTGGTTGGGTTTGCCATTATGGGATTAGATAGCAGCCCTCATGGGTTTGGCTTTATGGGTTTAACCTTAGGCCCTATTGTAGTATTATCAGGTTTTCTTTTTGAATTTTACGCCATTTTTTATAAAAATAAATAAAAGTAATGACCATTTTTGAAGCAATTATTTTGGGTATAGTTCAGGGGCTTACTGAATTCCTACCTGTATCATCCAGCGGACATTTAGAAATTGCAGCTGCACTACTGGGTAGCAATTCTGTCCCCGAAGAAAGTTTACTATTTACTGTAGTCGTCCATTTTGCCACTGCTTTAAGTACACTAGTCGTATTTAGAAAAGATGTTGCTGATCTTTTAAACGGATTGTTTCAGTTTAAAAACAATGAGGAAACCCAATTTTCCTTAAAAATCATCTTATCCATGATTCCTGCTGTTGTGGTAGGTTTACTTTTTGAAGAACAGTTGGAGCAATTGTTTGGTGGTAAGGTTGTTTTTGTAGGATTCATGCTTTTGATAACGGGCTTATTACTCTATCTGGCAGACAAAGCAAAAAACACAGGTAAACCAGTTTCCTTTGTCAATGCTGTTATTATTGGGATTGCGCAGGCTGTCGCCATGTTGCCAGGAATTTCTCGCTCTGGAGCAACTATTTCGACTTCTGTTTTACTGGGTATAGATAAGAATAGAGCAGCAAGGTTTTCTTTTTTAATGGTAGTTCCATTAATCTTAGGAAAAATAGGTAAAGATGTTTTATCAGGTGACCTGACTTACCAAAGTGACCAGTTTGGAAGTATGGTTATCGCTTTCACTGCGGCATTTGTCGCAGGACTTATAGCATGCACATGGATGATTCAACTTGTTAGAAAAAGTAAGTTGAGTTATTTCTCAGTTTATTGTGTCATAGTTGGTGTACTCGCCATTGTTGCTGGAACATATTATTAATGAACAATCAGCAAATACCATACGGAGAAGTTTTTCTCGTCAACAAACCCTACAAATGGACTTCTTTTGATGCCGTAAAAAAGCTAAGAAATGCGCTTAAGGTAAAGAAAGTAGGACATGCAGGCACCCTTGATCCTTTGGCTACAGGCCTATTGATTATTTGTGCTGGAAAAGAAACGAAAAACATCGAACAGTATCAGGCTCAAAAAAAGGAATACTCTGGTACTTTTGTTTTGGGTAAAACCACTGATTCTTTCGATTTAGAGCAGGAGGTGATTGATGTTGCCGACCCAATGCATCTGACCGAGGAGGAGATTTTAAAGGCTGTTGCTACCCTTACGGGAGACATCATGCAAATTCCACCAAATCATTCCGCTATTAAAAAGGATGGAAAACGCGTCTACGAATCTGCAAGAAAAGGGATTACTGTAATACTTGACCCTAGGCCAGTTACTGTGGAAGTATTTGAAATAACCCGTATCGAGCTACCAGAAATCCATTTCAGGATAGTTTGTTCCAAGGGAACTTATATCAGAAGTCTGGCAAGAGATCTTGGAGATGCGCTTGAGGTGGGTGCATACATGTCGGCCCTTTCCCGAGATGCTATTGGTGAATTCAAGCTAGAAAATGCCTGGGAGCTTGATCAATTGATAGAAAAAATCAAAAAAGAGCAAAATGAAAATTTATAAATCTCTTGATGATTTCCCTGACATTCAAAAACCTGTAGTTACGATTGGCTCTTTTGATGGTGTGCACCTTGGCCATCAAAAAATACTCAAAAGACTTAAAAACATTGCCAAATCCATAAATGGAGAAACCGTATTGGTCTCCTTTTGGCCCCATCCGAGAATGGTATTGTTTCCTGAATCGCATGGGATAAAATTGCTTTATAGCTTTAATGAAAAAGTAGCACTTTTAGAAAGTTTTGGCATTGATCACCTATTAAGTATTCCATTTACGATGGAGTTTTCTAAAATGGAATCTAAAGATTTTATTGAGAAAATATTAGTAGAGAAAATCAAAACCAAGAAGCTGGTCATAGGCTACGACCATCGATTTGGCAGAGGCAGAGAAGGCAGTTTTGCCCACCTACATGCAGAACAAGGTCGGTATAATTTTGAACTTGAGGAAATCCCCAGAAAGGACATAGATAATATAGGCATAAGTAGCACCAAAATCAGAAAAGCACTCGAAACGGGAAATATCGTTTTAGCCAATGAATTTCTTGGCAGACCTTACAACTTACAGGGAGAAGTAATAGAAGGTGATAAAATTGGTAGAACTATAGGCTTCCCTACAGCCAATATTAAACTTGAAGAAAAGAATAAACTGGTACCAATGGATGGGGCATATATTGTAAGGGTTTTGATAGAAGACAAAGCCTACGAAGGTATGCTTAATATAGGCATTCGTCCAACTATCTCTGGCGAACGAAGAAATATTGAAGTAAATATTTTGGACTTTGATCAAGACATTTACGGTAAAATCATTAACATGGAGTTATTGGCATTCCTACGTCCTGAGAAAAAATTTGAGAACCTCAATGCCTTAAAAAAGCAATTGAATATAGACCAAGAACAGGTAGTAGATTTCTTTTCTGCAACAAACAAGAAGTCTAATGATTGATAAAACTGTAAAAGATGCACATGAAGCAGTCTCTGATATAGAAAATGGAGCTGTTATACTTATTGGTGGTTTTGGACTTTGTGGCATACCTGAAGCCAGTATCAATGCATTGCTAAAGACAAAGCTTAAAGGCCTGACCTGCATTTCCAATAATGCGGGAGTTGATGATTTTGGAGTAGGTTTACTCATCAAACAACATATGCTTAGAAAGTTAATCTCAAGCTATGTAGGGGAAAATTTAGAGTTTGAAAAACAATTCAAAGCCGGAACCCTGGAATTAGAATTGATACCTCAAGGGACGCTTGCGGAACGGATAAGAGCTGGTGGTGCTGGCATACCTGCTTTCTATACCCCGGCTGGGGTTGGCACACATTTAGCTGAAGGCAAAGAAGTAAGAGAGTTTGACGAACGTTTATTTTTATTGGAACGTTGGATAAAAGCTGATTTTGCACTTATTAAAGCCTGGAAAGGTGACACTGCCGGAAATCTGATTTATAAAGGAACAGCCAGAAACTTTAATCCATTGATGGCCACCGCAGGTAAAATCACTATCGCTGAAGTGGAAGAACTGGTACCGGTGGGAGAGTTAGACCCCAACCAAATTCATACGCCTGGAATATATGTGCAGCGCATTTTTCAAGGTGACAATTATGAAAAAAGAATAGAAAATCAAACCGTTAGAAAATAATCTTTACTACGCATGCTAAGCAAGAAACAAATAGCTCAGAGAATCGCCAGTGAGATCAAAGACGGTCAATACATATATCTAGGCATTGGCATCCCCACTTTAATTGCCAATTATCTTCCGGAACAGCTACAGGTTGTGTTTCAGTCGGAAAATGGACTTTTGGGAATAGGCCCATATCCGGAAACGGAAAATATGGATCCCGATATAATCAATGCAAGCAAAGAAACCATAAGTATGGTCAAGGGCTCCTCTTTGTTTGATTCTGCAGAAGCTTTTGCCATGATCAGAGGAGGGCATATTGACCTTTCCATTTTAGGTGCATTGGAAGTATCAGAAAATGGGGACATAAGTAACTGGAAAATCTCATCCGGGCTTGTAAAAGGTGTCGGAGGGGCATTGGATCTGGTAGCTTCTGAAGCTAAACTTTATGTAGCCATGCATCATTGTCATAAAGATGGTAGTTCCAAATTGCTTAAACATTGTGAGATGCCTATTACGGGAATTAGATGCGTTCAAAAGATTTTCACAGACCTTGGTGTATTCACTATACTTCCTGAAGGTGGTTTTAAACTCTGTGAAAGAGCTCCTGGCGTCAGTATTGAAGAAATAAAAGCAAAAACCGAAGGAAGACTTGTAATAAAGGGAGATATAAAGGAAATGGAATTGTTTGATAGGGATTAGTGAAGGCACTTTGCCAATTCTTTCTTAATTTTGCATGAATAAATTGAATCTAATAAAAATGAAAAAATCTGAGATCAAATTTACTGTTTCCCTGGACGATGATAATCTGCCAAAAAGTATAGAATGGGATGCTACTGACAAAGAAGCCGAAGGGGCTGAATCTACCAGAAGCATAAGTTTGAATGTTTGGGATACGCTTAACCAAAGTACCTTAAGAATCGATCTTTGGACTTCAGAAATGTCAGTTGCAGAAATGAAAAGATTTTATATTGATATTTTAGGTGGTATGGGACAAAACATATTGAACAGCACAGGAGACGAATACTATTCTGAAGAGATAAAAGCCCTTTGTGACCGTTTAGTAAAACATGTCAACGAGGAAAACGAAAAAAAGCAATAATTCTTTGAATGCTTTAGAGGTACAATTACCTCTTTATTTTAATTATAGCAAATGGATAATCCTTAATTTGGATTATCCATTTTTGTATACAAAGGTTTTAACCCGAAATATGCAATAGACATTCTATTACGTGTTGAAATCGCTTTAAAATCAGCCACTTCGTTGCTGTTTTCAATTTCACCATAGCGGTGCTATGCTAAAATCTCCAAACATCCTGATTTTCTGCGATTGCAACACTTCCCGTAAACACGGGACAGGCTTCACCCCTGACTATTGTCAGGACGGAGAAATCCTATTACATAATCCGGGTTTAATGATAAATAATCACCAACTGAACGCAATTTGAAAGCATCTACAAAAAGCTCATTTTTTAAGTGTCCAATGTTTTAATTAAAAACAAAATTGAAATTCGATATCTTAACTTTGTGTAACACTATTTTATTAGGAATTTTATTGTAAATTAATAACAAGTTTATACGAATAATAGCAGAGCTCAATTGTTAACAATTTAATACCTATAAGCTATTGCAAAATGACCTGAATTAACTTATTCTTATCCATTTTGACAACTAAACCCAAAGTGCCATGAAAACTAACCGACAACAAAAGGGTTTCCATTATTATATACTATTAATTGGGTTATTTCTTCTCCCATTAACACCCTTACTCGCTCAGCAAGCAACAACGATAACAGGTACGGTCAAAGACATGGATACCAACGAAACCTTAATCGGTGTAAATATCTTGGTAAAAGGAAAGGTTTCGGGAACCATTACGGATGTAAAAGGAAATTTTTCAATTACCGTGGGCTCCCCACCTCCTATTACTTTGATCTTTTCAATGGTGGGTTTTACCAGCCAGGAAATAACAATTACCTCTCCTAATCCCTCACCATTAGAGGTTATTTTATCAGAACAAACCTTTTTGGGACAAGAAGTAGTTGTTTCCGCCTCTAGAGTAGAAGAAAGTATTCTCCAATCACCAGTATCTATAGAGAAAATGGATATATTGGATATTAGAGAGGCTCCAGGGGATTCCTACTACAAGGGCATAGCCAATTTGAAGGGCGTGGATATAACAAGTTCCTCAATAAACTTCCAAATTTTAAATGCCAGGGGTTTTAACTCAACAGGAAATACCCGTTTTGTTCAACTAACGGATGGCATGGACACGCAGGCCCCTTCGTTAAACTTCCCTATTGGAAATCTGAATGGACCATCTGAGCTTGATGTAGAAAGTATTGAGTTTATACCTGGAGCCTCCTCGGCCCTTTATGGTCCTAATGCTTTCAATGGAATTTTGCTGGTAAATAGTAAAAACCCCTTTGATTATCAAGGCTTAAGTGCTTATTACAAGCAAGGAATAAACCATATAAATACTAATCCTGAAGAACCTGGCTCACCCCAACCAATGTATGAAGGAGCCATCAGGTATGCCAAAGCATTCAATAATAAGTGGGCTTTCAAAATCAGCGCTTCAATGATGAAGGCGGTGGATTGGTACGGTACCAACAGCACCGACCTCAACTCCATTGCCCAAGGAGACTTACCATTCAACCCAGGAGCAAATCAAGTCCACACTTTTGGAGACGAGGTTTCCAATAATATTGGTCTACTAAGAAATGTGAGTGCCATTCAAGAACAAGCAAATTTGCTTGGAATAGGCGCTTATATTGGTAGCATTCCTGATCAGGTGGTATCAAGGACTGGTTATCCTGAAAAAACACTGGTAGATTATGGGGCACGTAATTATAAGTTAAATGGAGCTTTGCATTACCGTATCTCTGACAATGCGGAAATATTTTACTCCTTAAACTACGGTTCAGGTACTTCTATTTATACCGGGGCCCAAAGATACTCCCTTAATGAATTTTTTATCACCCAGCACAAATTAGAATTAAAAGGTGATAACTATTTTGTCCGTAGCTACACGACTAGAGACAATTCAGGTAAGTCTTATATCTCAGATTTAAATGGAATTTTAATCAATGATACCTGGAAGGACAATTCTACCTGGTATGGAGAATATACCCTAAACTACCTAGGCGCATTGGCCAATCAACAAGTTGTTCCGGGCCAGCTTGGTACCACAGCACAACAGGCAGCAGCGCACCAATTTGCGAGACAACAGGCAGATCAGGGCAGGTACCTTCCCGGAAGTGCTGAATTCAACAATACAGCTGCGGATATTAGTGGAGATTTTATCCCTAGTGGTTCATTGTTTTATGATCGTTCCAGAATGTACCTAACGGAAGGTCAGTATGATTTCAAAAATGAGATAGACTTTTTAGATCTCCAAGTTGGGGCAGCTTACAGGGTTTATGATTTAAGATCCAATGGAACCATATTTGCTGATTATGAAGGCAATGACATCACCATTTCAGAAATCGGTAGTTATGCACAAGCCTCCAAACGTCTATTGCAAGAAAAGTTAAGACTAATGGGTTCTTTAAGGTACGATAAGAATGAAAATTTTGATGGACAGTTTAGCCCAAGAATGGCGGCAGTGTTCACAGAGAAAAATCATAATTTCAGGTTGTCTTATCAAACTGGGTTTAGAATGCCTTCAACCCAAGCTCAGCACATTGACCTCAATGTAATATCTGCCCGACTAATTTCTGGTTTACCCTACTATAGAGACAAATACAAAATATATGAGAATGGATATTCATTGGCGTCTGTCCAAGAATATACTGCTGCTGTAGCTCAAGGAGCCAGTCCGGTTGGAGCATCTGCAACAGGGCTTTTAGAGCCAGTGACTTCACTTCCTGCCCTAAGTCCTGAAAAGGTTAAAGCCATAGAAATTGGCTATAAGGGATTGCTAATGGATAACAGGCTTCTAATTGACTTCGCCTATTACTACAATAGATATAATAATTTCATTTCCCAAACGGCCATACGAAAAGCTCCGGGACCAGTATACCCAGGTGCTGACCCTAGCTCAGATGAAGGAGCCATAAATGCCATCAATGCACCTTCCCTTCTGACACCTGTGACCACACCAGGACAAGAAAACACCTTTCAGTCCTACACCAATATTGTGGACAGAGAGGTTCGGGCCCATGGCTTGGTTCTTGGAGTTAATTATAATCTTCCAAGCAATTATACTATCAGTAGCAATTACAACTACAACAAGTTACTAACAGAATTTGAGGCGGGATATTTGTCAGAATTTAATACCCCGGAACATAAGGTCAACATAGTATTTGGGAACAGAAAATTAACTGATAAACTAGGGTTTAATCTTGCCTACAGATACCAAACTTCATTTAGATGGGAATCAAGCTTCGCTAGAGGTACAGTTCCTGAAGTCCATAATTTGGATGCACAGGTCTCCTACAAAGTTAAAAGCATGAAGTCAATTCTTAAGTTAGGAGGATCAAATGTTCTTAACAATAGGTATTTTCTAAATTTTGGAGGACCTACTACCGGAGCCATATATTACCTGTCCATTACATTTGATGAATTGCTAAACTAAACCAATAAGATTATGAAACGATATCAAACGTTTATTACATTTTTGGCCCTTGGTTTACTCCTTTCCTGCCAATATGAATTCCCAGAACCTGATTTATTAACTCCGGATTCCGGGCAAGCCGACTTCACTAAAATGGTCACCATTGGAAGTTCAATTACTGCGGGTGTTATGGATGCGGCTTTATACAATCGATCGCAACAAAACTCTTTTGCCGTCATTTTAGCCAATCAAATGAAAGAAGTTGGCGGAGGTGTTTTTAACGTGCCTGAAATTGATGCTGAGGTGGGTGACTTGATCCTCACTCCTACAGGAGGAGGTTTGGGCCGCTTAATACTAACTGTAAACAGAAATACCGGCAGTATTTTACCTTCACCAATAATTCCCGGTAATCCCATTACTCCATTTACCGGAGATAAATCTTCAATCAATAATTTTGGAATAAATGGGCTTTCATTGGCCGGAGCACTATTACCGGCATCTGGGGATCTACAAAACCCCACGCACCCTTTATTCAACCCCTATTATGCTAGATTTGCCAGTAATCCTGGGATGTCAACACCTATAGAAGATGCTGCGGCGGCCTTGGCAGATGAAGGAACATTCTTCGTTTTTTGGCTAGGTAAAAACGATGTTTTACCCTATGCTTTGACAGGTGGTGCCATTCCGGAATTATTAACAAGCGATCAGGATTTTTCACAGCGCTATCAGGCGGCTTTGGGAACCATGCTTCAAGCCAATACGGAAGCCAAAGGGGCTCTTGGAAACATCCCTAACATCAATGAACTCCCTTACTTTAGCACCGTTACATGGGATGCTCTTCCATTGCCATTAGCATTGGCAAGCATCGCTAATGGCGTCTATAGTGACTATAATGCAGGCTTAGATAATCTTGTAACTGCAGGTATGCTTAGTGAAGCCGAAAGAGACCTTAGAAAAATAAATTTTATCCCCGGGCAAAACGGTTTTATTATTGAAGATAAAACTTTAACTGATTTTAATGGAAATGGTTTACCATCAATCAGGCAAAGCAATATAAACGACAAAGTTGCCTTAACAACAGGTCAGGTATTGGGACAAATAATTGGAAATGATCCAAATATGATCGTAGGTGTTACCGTTCCTGTAGGTGACCAATACATTTTGCTTCCCTCCGAACAAGAATTGATGACTGAAAAAATTAACGCTTTCAATCAAATAATCGCCACAGCTGTTTCTTCAAATTCCGACAGATTGGTTTTGGTAGATGCAAAAAACCTAATGGACAATATCAACCAAGGTTTGGTCAATGCAAATAGTGTTGCTGTTACCAATTCTATTTCACCACCAAATGGAGCTTTTTCAACCGATGGAGTTCATCCTAATGCAAGAGGGAGTGCGGTTTTAGCCAACCACTTTATCCAATCCATTAACGACAAGTGGGGAAGCTCAATACCTATGACAAACCCAAATTCATTTATGGGCAACGACCTACCCCGATAAGTGCTATGGAAACAGCTACCATTATACTAGCTGCAGGAAACTCAAGTAGATTAGGAGAACCAAAGCAGCTAATCAATTTCAATGGAGTAAGTCTTTTGCAAAGGATTTCAAGCATTGCATTGAACACTACCTTAGGTCCTGTAATAGTAGTTAAAGGGCAACAGAAATACCCCCTTAGCCCTCACCCAAGGCTACAGACGGTAGTCAATTTGGAATGGGAAAAAGGTATGGGTAATTCCTTGAAGTTAGGTTTAAAAACTCTTATGGATGATTTTCAAGTAGAGCAGGTTTTGGTACTATTATCAGATCAGCCAATGGTAAATGAAGAATTAATCCATGTTTTACTGGATTCAAAAGCCAAAGGTAAGCGGCCAATTGCCGCCGCCTTTTACAAGAATTCACCAGGCGTACCTGCTATCTTTGACAAGTCTGTTTTCAAGATGATAGTGGATATGCCTGACAAACAAGGTGCAAAAAAGATACTTCTTTCCAATCCGGGTTTGGTATCTCTGGTGAAATTTGATGCAGGTAAAATAGACATAGACACACCCGAAGATTTGCTCGCCTTACAACAATCAAACTGGGAGCATTTTAATAATTAAACGCGAAATACGCAATAGACAATCTATTTCGTGCTGAAATCGCTTCAAAATCAGCCACTTCGTTGCTGCTTTCAATTTCACTATAGCGGTGCTATGCTAAAATCTCCAAACAGCCTGATTTTCTTGCGATTGCAACACTTCCCGTAAACACGGGACAGGCATCACCCCTGACCTTGTCAGGGCGGAGAAATTCTATTACATAATCCGGGTTAAAGCCAAAATATCAAACGGCCAATCTTTTGGATGAATAAAATACTTGCTTAATAAAAGGCAAAACTGATTCTCTAATACCAATGAGCCTAAAAAAAAACATCCCAAGCACATCATACAGCTTTTCAATTAAGTATTGTTAAGCTGCAAATATGCTTGGGATGAAAATATATATTATTACCTAGTGTACAGTAATGGTTGCATCTAAAAGTGATGCAGCAGCCTCATCAAGGTATATCCCACAATCTGCGTGTTGTTGTAAAATACTCGCTGGAAATTCAGGACTAACTTCATTTTCAAGGCATGCTTTAACGGCCTTTGCTTTTCTTTCATCTGGAACAGAACAAATGATTTTATTAGACTTCATTATCTGTTGAATAGACATGCTTATGGCCTTTTTTGGAACATCTTCCAAAGTTGGAAACCAACCTTCACCAAATTGTTGTTGACGGCAAGCTACATCTAAGTCCACAACAAGATAAGGAGTGGTAGTTTCAAAGTCAGCTGGAGGATCATTAAAAGCAAGGTGTCCATTTTCCCCGATTCCTACCATTGCCACATCTATAGGTGATTGGCTAATAAGCTCATTCAATCGATTGGTTTCTTCCATAGGATCCTTCTCTCCATCAATTAAGTGATAAGCTTTCAATCCTTTGACCTTATCCAAGAACCTTTCTTTTAAATATTTCCTGAAGCTCGCAGGATGGGTAACAGGCAATCCAAGGTATTCATCCAAATGAAACATTGTAACCTTACTCCAGTCAATATCATGGGACAATATTGTTTGAATCGTCTCAAATTGACTTGTTCCGGTGGCCAGAATAATATTGGCTTCACCTTTATTTTGGATCGCATCCAAAATTGCCTCAGCAGCATGATCTCCTGCTAATTTGCCCATTTCAGATGGGTCTTTTCGATTATAAATCTTCATTTAATAGGTATTATTTGTTTGATATTTATCCTCAGCTAATAAATCCATCTTGGCCAAGTAAAATGTAATTAAGCACTTTATCGTATCACCAGTTTTCAGGCAAAATATTTGTATTTCCTTCAAGAGACAGGGAGACATCCAAGAGGTTTACTATTTCTCTAACCTCCACTAGTTAAATCTGGGACATCTAATGTTTCCCCTCTATCTATTGGCAACGGACCTTTCAATTAAAGGCCCTATAACACTCCAGATTGCAGCATTATATACTTCCATATCCAATGAAATACCATTCCTAAGAGAGTCCATCATTCTCCTATGCCGGTACGACATAGCCGGACATGTTAAAAGTCATGGTACGATGAGATTCACTGGATTTTATATTTTCGACTTTTATTGCAGAAAACAAACCGGTAATAGCGGCAAAACCTGACAATCCTCCAACCTTATGAAAATCTCTCCTTTTGTTATCTATATTTTTATTATACCTCAAATAGGTAAAACTTACCTCTACTACACCAAATATATTATAGCCATTGTATATAAAATAACTTTTTAATTCCAATAATTTAAAATAAATTCGAGGAATTATGTTATTCAAATAATCCCCCAATTTACTGAAAGTCTTTGTCATGACAAACCCACCCATCACTCAAATTGATTCAGAACCACGGTCTAAGGATACATCTTCATCTCCGCCTTCTAAAAGACTTCTCTCAATAGATGCATTAAGAGGGTTTGACATGTTACTTATCGCAGGAGCAGGATCATTTTTAGTACAATTAAAAGGAAAAACTGGTATTTCCGCTGTAGATTGGGTTGCCGGTCAATTTTACCATCCTGCATGGAATGGTTTTTCTTTTTACGATTTTATTTTCCCTTTATTTTTATTTATTGCAGGAGTTTCGTTAACGTTTTCATTAAACAAGGGAAGGTCCTTTGGCATGACCAAGACCACCTTATACAAGAAAACATTTTCGAGAATGATAATACTTATTCTTTTAGGTATTTTGTTTAAAAATTCACCAGTCCCATTCTTTGAACCTTCACAAATTAGACTGGGAAGTGTTTTGGGTAGAATAGGTATTGCCACCTTCGTCGCCACAATTATTTATTTAAATTTCGACTTTTACAAAAGAATTGGAGTAGCTGCCATAATTCTTTTGCTTTATTATGCAGCCTTATTTCTAATCCCTGTTCCTGGATATGGAGCAGGAGATTTAAGTATTGAAGGAAACTTGGTAGGATGGTTTGATAGAACTTTCTTACCTGGCATCCTCAAACAAGAAATCTATGATGAACTTGGACTGTTAACACAAATCCCAGCATTGTGTCTTACTGTTTTTGGTACTTTGGCAGGAGATATTTTATCCAGGGCTTGGCTGGACTCCAAGAAAATCAAATATTTAGCCATTGCAGGCATCATGGGTGTAATTATAGGTTTGATTTGGGACTTACATTTCCCTATAAACAAACACCTATGGAGCAGTTCTTTTATAATGTTAACAAGCGGCTTGGGTTTTCTTTCTTTGCTATTATTCTATGTAATTATAGATGTATGGAAAATAAGAACATGGGCTTTCTTCTTTCAAGTTATAGGGCTAAACTCATTAACCATCTATTTTGCCTTCAGTTTTATCGATTTCAGGTTCACTAGCAAGAAGTTATTTTCAGGTTTATATGCGCCACTAGCTGAAGAATGGCATTCTGTTTTTCAAGCATTCGGTGCCCTTATGTTGGTTTGGGTGTTTCTATACATCCTTTACCGTTTGAAAATCTTCGTCAAAGTATAATTTGACTTGAGCCACATGCTTTCACTAGAAATAGAGGATCTACCTTCAAGCGCATGATTAAATTTTAACCACTTGAAGCCATAATATCTATTTGATTAAGGAGAGAGATTGTGATTCATTCGATGAGTAACCAAAAAATGGCCGTATTGTTGTTGAAAAACGCAACAATACGGCCATTTTTTTTAGTCAATTAATTACCTATCGGCACTTCTCTAAGCCCAGAGAAGTCAGGTTAGGCTTTTGCCTTTTGAGCCAAAGCAGCAGCTATATCCATCAAAGCAATGGTTTCTTCTTCATTAAATTCATAAGGTTCTTTTTTGGCAATACCCAATGTACCAAATAATTCCTCCTCTAAAATCATAGGCGCGGTAATCGCACCTTCCACCTTTGTATCCTTAGCTCCGGGTCTAACTACACCTGAGTCATCTGTTTGCAAATTACAAACTTGCACAGCTTCCATTCTTTCAGCAGCAATACCAGCCATTCCCTTCCCAACAGGTATAGTACTCATTTTAGGTAAAAGGAAATCTGGAATACCCACCTGAGCCTTAAGTTCTAAAAGTCCAGTTTCTTTATTTAACACGTGCAGGGTCCCTGTAACACAGTCAAATGCCGACAGGCATTCTTCAAGCCAAAGCTGCCATGCTGCATTATTGGCTTGAAGAATCCTTTGAGATAGATTAGAAGTAGTAGTCATTATTTGAATAATTTTTATTATCAATAAAAAGGTTTCTATCACAATAATAAACAAATCCTGTATAACCTTTAAGGTTAATTTTATAAATTCGAAGGAATAAAACGACAATGTCATGCAGCTTTTTTTTGAAGAGGAGATCAACGGGGAAGTATTTACTTTGGACGCTCAGGAGTCCAACCATTTATGTAAAGTTTTAAGAAAAAACATCGGGGACACCGTGCTGTTCACAAATGGAAAAGGGTCCTTGTTTACTTGTATTATTGAGGACAACAATCCGAAAAAATGTAAACTTAAAATCGTAGAACAACTTTTCACCCCGGTAGAAAAGTCACATATTCATTTGGCTATTGCGCCGACTAAGAACATGGATCGCATGGAGTGGATGCTAGAAAAAATGACGGAAGTTGGATTCGATGAAATCACATTTCTGAAAACGGCACATATCGAAAGATCAAATATCAAACTTGATAGACTGCATAAAAAATTGGTGTCTGCATGTAAGCAAAGTTTTAAAACCTGGTTGCCTGTTCTTAATCCAATTACCGACTACGAAAAGTTCATTACCGATGCCTCATTTCATTCACATGAACGCTTTATTGCTTATGTAGACAAAGACAATGACACGCACTTGATTAAGCAAGCTTCACCAAATGAATCTTACCTTGTATTGATCGGGCCTGAGGGTGATTTCAGCCCAAATGAGATATCTGCAGCCATTAACAATGGATTTAAACCCTGTTCCCTTGGCAAGCATCGTTTAAGAACAGAAACTGCAGGTCTTGTGGCTGTTCATACTTTGAACCTATTGAATCTGAAGCAGTAAAATCACTAATTTTAAGCCAACTACTGAAACATATAAAATTGTAGCGGTTTGAAACTGGCATGTGTCTAGCTTTTGTCAGGGCATTCTTTCAACATGAAATATGCAATAGACAATCTATTACGTGCTGAAATCGCTTCAAAATCAGCCACTTCGATGCTGTTTTCAATTTCACCATAGCGGTGCTATGCTAAAATATCCAAACAGCCTGATTGTCTTGCGATTGCAACACTTCCGGAAACACGGGACAGGCTTCACCCCTGACTATTGTCAGGACGGAGAAATCCTATACATAATCCGGGTTCAAAGCCAAAAGTAGCAGTTCCTCCAAAAAAACAACTATTAATGCTATGCCTTTAGCTATTTACTTAAGGGATCAACTTGAGTGGTTATTATCATAATAAGTCAAGGCTCTATCAAGGTCTTCGGGAACATCTATGGCTACAGCCTGGTGTTCAGTCTTGACCATTTTTATACGGATGCCATTTTCCAACAACCTTAATTGTTCAAGCATTTCAACATTTTCCAATAAGGACTTTTCCCATTGAGTAAAAGCCATCAAAAGGTCTTTTTTATAAGCATAAATCCCGATATGTCTGAAATATTTCGGTGAAGATGCTTCATTCCTTTGAAATGGAATGGGGGACCGACTAAAATATAGGGAGAAGTTATCCTTGTCGGTAACTACCTTTACAATATTCGGATTGTTGATATGGCTAGGTTCTTTAATTAGTGACATAAGTGAAGCTACTTCCACTTTTTCATCCTTGAATGCAGCAACGAGATTGGAGAGAGATTCCTTGTCTTGAAAGGGCTCATCTCCTTGAACGTTTACTATTATATCCGCTTCAATTGAGGCGGCTGCTTCTGCAATACGGTCGGATCCACTTTCATGCGGTTTTTGGCTAAAAAACACTTTGCCACCTTCCTTTTTTACAGCTTCAGCAATTGATTCGTGATCCGTCACCACCAAGACCTCATCAAAAACATTTGTAGCAAGGGTGCTTAAATAAGTTCTGGCGATCAATGGTTTCCCTCTCAAATCCGCTAACAACTTTGCAGGAAAACGAGTGGCTCCAAATCTTGCAGGAATTAAGGCAATGGTCTTCATTTATTGATGTTTCTTATTAATTCTTAACTGGTTACCTATGATTTTAGATGAAATATTTTTTTGGAATTACACCAAAATCACTGAAATAAGGATTATCTTAATAACAAAGCTAATCAATTTAAGCCCATTTCAGGGTAAAATCAATATCTTTATTGAAAGCTAGAGCTACTAATAAACAATATATGATCATGAAAAAAACACTCCCTATTTTGGTCCTATTTATATTGTTCTTTTCCTATTCGATTAAAGCATTCACACAAGACATAAATGAGGTTGAAAGGCTTTATGAAAAAGTAGAACATGACATCCCTATGAGAGATGGGATCAATTTGCACACTGTCGTTTACATTCCAAAAGACAAATCGAAACAATATCCAATACTAATGCAACGGACACCTTACAGTGCCGGACCTTATGGACCAAACAACATGAAAAGCAAAATTGGACCTTCTGAATTTTTAATGAAGGACGGATATATATTTGTCTATCAAGATGTAAGAGGAAGGTGGATGTCTGAGGGGCTCTACGACAATATGCGACCTACACTTTCTGCAAGAAATAAAAATTCCAAAGAAATTGATGAAAGTACGGATACCTATGACACCATAGATTGGTTATTGGCCAACATTGAAAACCACAATAGCAGGGTGGGAATATGGGGCATTAGCTATCCTGGATTTTACAGTGCGGCAGCACTACCATTTGCACATCCCAATCTTAAGGCTGTATCTCCACAGGCTCCTATAGGAGATTTTTATTTTGATGATTTTCACCACAATGGGGCCTATTTATTAAGTTATTGGCTGGCTACCTCTGTTTTTGGTTATCAAAAAGACGGGCCAACAGAGGAGGCTTGGTATGACATGGTTAATCCTGGAACAAACGATGGATACCAGTTCTTCATGGATATGGGCTCACTTAAAAATGCAGACAAATGGTATGGTGAAGATAATTTCTTCTGGCAACAATTAAAGGAAAACCCCAATTACAATTCCTTCTGGCAAGAAAGAAGTATAATCCCCCACTTAAACAATATAAAACCAGCAGTATTGACGGTAGGCGGTTGGTTTGATGCAGAAGATCTGTATGGCCCCCTCACCGTTTACAAAACCATTGAAAGCAACAATCCCAACACTTATAATGCCATTGTAATGGGACCTTGGTCTCATGGAGATTGGTCAAGGGAAGCAGGTCAGCAAATTGTATCCAATATCTACTTTGGAGATTCCATATCAACCTGGTACCAGAAAAACATAGAGCGCACATTTTTCCATCATTTCTTAAAGGAACCCACTGAAGGAAAACCCAAGCTACCTGAAGCCTATATGTTTGATACTGGCAAACACAAATGGGAAAAATTTGATCAATGGCCACCCGAAAACAACGAATTGAAAAGCTTCTTTTTGCATGAAGGAGGAAGGCTTTCACATGATTCCCCAGAAGGGAATCGATTTTCTACTTTTATATCAGATCCAGCCAAACCAGTACCCTATAGCCAAGACATCAAATTAAATTTTACTCCTCGTAAATACATGGCTGATGACCAGCGTTTTGCTGCAAGAAGACCTGATGTTTTGACTTTCGAAACTGAGGCTTTAACTGAAGACATGACATTCGCAGGAGAAATCATGGCCAGACTAGAAGTTGCAACCTCACAAACCGATGCAGATTGGATTGTTAAACTAATTGATATTTACCCTGGAGAATACCCTAATCACGAATATGTATTGGATGGTGTTGACATGGGGAACTACCACCTTATGGTTCGATCAGAAGTTATTCGAGGCAGGTATAGGGAAAGTTTTGAATTCCCCAAACCATTTGTCCCAGACCAAATTACTTCAATTGATTTAAAATTACAGGATGTTTTACACACCTTTAAAAAAGGCCATAAAATCCAAATTCAGATCCAAAGCAGTTGGTTTCCCTTGATTGACAGAAACCCTCAAAAATATGTTGAAAACATCTTTAAAGCCGAAAATAAAGACTTCATCAAAGCCACTCATCGGGTATTCCATACTGCTGAATTCGCAAGTAAAATTGAAGTCATGGTGCTTCCTTAGAATGGTTTAAAATTAGGATTTATAGGTTTAGTTTGTGAGAATGGCGAGCGAAAATACATATATTTATCATTGAAAAGACAGCAAGTGAAGGATTGAAAGGATTCAAAACATCGATTTACTCCTATCATCAGAAAGCCATTAAAAAAGGTATCCTTGCATATTTAACATAGAAAACTAAAATTCAATATGAAAACTAAAGAAAAAGAAATCGTAACCTTAAAGAGGTCACTATTAATTGATACGGAGAACAAGCTTAACAAGCAGGTGGAAATGGAAGGAAAATCTTCAGCTTACTACCTTTCTATGGCTTCATGGGCTGAAATGCAAGGTTTCTCCAACTCTGCCCGTTTTTTATATGACCATGCCGAAGAAGAAAGAGGTCATATGCTTAAATTATTTAGGTACATCAACGAAGCTGGAGGCCATGCCATTCAACCGGAAGTTACCAATATCAGGCAGCATTTCAATTCCCTCCGAGAGGTTTTTGAGTTGATTCTTGAACATGAAATAGAGGTTACCAAGTCTATAAACATCATAGTAGACCATTGTTTCAATGCGAAAGATTTTGCTACTTTTAGCTTTATGCAATGGTACGTAACTGAACAACGAGAAGAGGAAACATTAGCTAGAAGAGCTTTGGAAATCTTCGATATTATTGGCGAAGAAGGAATCGGTTTATGGACGATCGATCAGGAAATGGGCAAATTACATGCTACTAAAGAGCCTGAAGTATAAATTCAATTTTGGATTCCCCCAATAAAAAACCCTTCAGTATAAAACTGAAGGGTTTTTTATTGCCTTTTATTTAAGGCCAAGGCAGTTTTATTTATAAAGAACTAGAGGAAACCAGGATTGCACCTTGAGTTTCCATTTCTTTAAAAGCCTCTAAAGTATCATTCGGAGATAAGTTCACCCCTTTAGTAGCATCCGCTATTAAATAGGTAGTGAATCCTAAATCCAGGGCATCTAAAACTGTGAATTTAACACAGTAATCAGCCGCCAAACCTGTTACAAATACATTCTCTATCCCATTAGCTTTGAGGAAGTCTCCTAAGCCTGTTTTCTCTTTCCTACCGTTATCGAAAAAACCACTGTAAGAATCAACCACTGGATTGGACCCTTTTTTAAATACCTCTCTCCAGTTTTGCTTGTCCAAAGATTTGTGGAAATCTGCTCCAATCGAATTCTCAACACAATGTACAGGCCATAAAATTTGATCTAGACCATTTAGGCTGATTGATTCCCCCACCTTCTTGCCTTCATGGTTGGCGGCAAAACTACCATGGTTGGCGGGATGCCAATCTTGGGTAGCTACAATTAGGTCAAACTTATCTTTAACCTTATTGATGACAGGTATTACTTCATCTCCCTTGCCTACGGCAAGAGCTCCGCCAGGCAAAAAGTCATTTTGAACATCTACAATTATAAGCGCACTGTTTTCCTTATTAACTTCCATTGTCCATTGCTTTAGCTTTTAACACCAAGGCTGTCCTGTATTCATATAAACTTGCTTCAAGTCCCACCGGATAAATATGAGGATTGATCAGTCTTTTATGGGTTTTATCAAAAATGGCAAGCCTATCTTGCGTTCGCTGCCTGATTTGTTGAATACTTGGGCGATTATAAACTTTCTCCCCTTTACTAAATATAGGTTTTAAAAGTATTTCTGCTTCAGCATTGTCCACAGAAATCTTCTTTCTTCGAGTAGGATCAATAGGGTCTATAATGGTAACCTTATCACTTTTCTCTAAACCTTCAAGGTAAATCATATCCGCCAAGGCCTTTCCACCAGCGGTGTACCTCAACACATTATGATATCCTGGGATATTTATTTTTATCGATTGTTGAGACAATTTAATCTTTGGAACCCAGTCTCCATCTTTACCTTTCAAAGCAGATAGCTTATAAACAGCTCCTAAAGCAGGTTGATCATAAGCTGTTACCAGTTTTGTACCTACTCCCCATACATCTATTGACGCTTCTTGCATCTTTAATGAGGTAATGATATGCTCATCAAGGTCATTGCTTGCCACAATCTGTATATTAGGAAAACCTGCTTCATTCAACATCTTCCTAGCCAGGTTACTAAAATAAGCCAAATCCCCTGAATCAATCCGTATTCCTTTTATTTCCTTGCCAATTCCTCTTAGTTTCTCAGCTACCTCGATGGCATGCTTTACTCCTTGAACAATGTCATAGGTATCTACCAAAAGTGTAGTATTGTCGGGAAAAGTTTCAGCGTAGGACTCAAAAGCTGACAATTCATTATCAAATGACATGATCCAGCTGTGGGCATGAGTACCTGACACAGGTATACCAAATAGCTTGGCGGCCATTACATTTGAAGTGGATGAACAACCTCCAATATAGGATGCCCGACTAGCAGCCAAGGCACCGTCAATTCCTTGCGCTCTTCTCAAACCAAATTCCATCACAGGATCCCCATTTGCAGCCAATACAATCCTTGCTGCCTTTGTTGCTATCAAAGTTTGGAAATTGATAATGTTTAATAATGGGGTTTCTAAAAGCTGGCATTGAATTAAAGGGCCTTTGACCCTGACCATAGGCATGTTCGGAAACACAACTTCCCCCTCTTCTACTGCATCTATATCGCAGCTAAAGGTCATGTTTTTCAGGTAATCAATGAAACCGCTTTCGAAAACCTTTTTACCATTGGCATCTTTCATTTCAGCCAAAAACGCGAGTTCATTGTCCCCAAACTGCATATTCCGGCAATAATCAATCACATAATCTAAGCCTGCTGCAATTGTAAACCCACTTTGAAATGGGTTTTTTCGAAAAAATAAGTTGAAGATGGCTTCTTCCTCGGCCTTACCAGCTTTCCAATAGGCATAAGCCATGGTAAATTGGTAATAATCAGTTAATAGAGTAAGTGAGCTGTGATATAGGTCTTTGGTAATTTTCATAAATGCGGTGCTATAAATCTCAAATTTACAGTATTAAGCGGCTTATACCACATTTTGACTCATTATTTTGATTTTGGCTGCCTTACATATAAGAAGTTGAGGATTACCCCTGAAAGAACCAGTAACATGCCTCCGTAGGTAATTAAATTGTACGTTTCATCAAAGAGAATGTAGCCAAAGCCTAAAGCATAAATTATTCCGATATAATTCAAGTTTGCCACTTTTGCCAGATTGGCATTTTGGTAAGCCATGGTCATGTAGTACTGCGCCAGTTGAGTTAAAATACCTATTAATAGTAATAAAGCCCAATCCCAACCTTCTGGTTGTACCCAATAAAAGTAGCTTAAAACACCCGCAACAGGTATAGTGACAAGGGGAAAATAAAACACAATAACCAGTGGATGTTCCGTATTTTTAAGTTTCCGGATCACATTATAAGCCAACCCAGAAAATAAAGCAGACACAATCCCTATTCCAAGAAACAAGGCATCTATTCTAGGGTCAAAACCTTCGATAGTTAACACACCCAAAAAAGCAATGGCGAAGAAAACAAATTGCTTCGGTTTTACCTTTTCCTTGACTATAAATATACCCAAAATACTAGTAAAGATAGGGCCAAGATATTGGATGGTGACAGCACTTGCCAAAGGAATATTTTGGAGGGTATAGAAGAATGTAATTAAACCTACTGAGCCCACCACTCCCCTTAACACCAATAATTTCCTATTATTCCCTAAAACAGGTACTGATTTACGCTTTAGAATCATGTAACTGAAGATAAAGCTGAAAACAGAGCGGAAAAGAATAATTTCAATGGCTGGAATATGGGGTAAAAATTTAACTGCAACATTCATTAGTGCGAAAAAACACACTGCCAGCAACATGTGCCTTACACTTGAATTACTCAAAATATCTTATTAAAACCTAGATTAAAATTACCTCATTAAAAGTCCTATAAAGAAAAATTGGTTCCAGAAAACAGATAAAACGAATAAAAGAAAACTAATTATCCTGAAATTTGTTTATCTATTTAAAAAAATGGGATTAAGAATCGGACAAAAGGCGCCAGACTTTACCTTACCATCCACATCAGGATCGGATTTTAAGCTTTCAAAAGATTTCTTTGGAAAAGCATGTATTATCTATTTTTACCCTAAGGATTTTACCGGAGGATGTACTGCACAGGCCTGTGAATTCAGAGATCAATTCGAGGAATTCAGGGACTTGGACCTTCCTGTAATTGGAATTAGCAGAGATGATATGGAAACTCACCTTCGGTTTAAAAAAGCCAATAAATTACCATTTGAGTTACTATCAGATACGAGCGGTGAAGTGTGTAAAAAATACAATGCATTGGTACCCATCATCGGTATACCTAAGCGAATCACCTATTTATTGGACAAAGGTCATGTCATTAAGGATGAATTCCAGGATATGTTTAATGCCAAAGCCCACATAAAAAAAATGCTGGAAAATTATTGAGCCAAATGTACCCTTATTGTAATGATCCTACTGACTTTGAATTAAAAATAAAGGGATGCATTACGCATCCCCTTATTTTTTGATTAAAAAAGCTTTTTATACTTTAGGCAGATTCCACCCATTGTTGTAATTGGCTTTTATTAATTTATTTGCTTTTCCACTAGTAAACTGGCCTTTGTCAGCATCCCAATAGATTTTTTCACCCAATTTATAGGCTACATTTCCCATATGGGCATTTATTGCAGCGATAGATCCAGTTTTAATTCCACAATGTAGCATGGATGGGTCATTGGCTTTCATGGCTTCCACGAAATTCCTACAATGTAACCTTTGTGCAGATCCTTCCGGCTTCACTAGCTCAATTGCTTCAATTTTCTCTTTTTTGGTACCATTTACATTTTCGGTTTCGGCAATTACTTTCCAACCACCACGATTCACTACCAGCGTACCATTGTTACCTATAAAGGCAATCCCCTCAGTCGTACCATAATTACCGCCGTCAATGCCTGTAGCATGCTCCCATAACATATTAAAGCCATCGTATTCATAGACGGTTTGCAATGTATCCGGAGTTTCTGAAGCATCATCAGGATAGGCCAACTTACCACCTGAAGCCATGATTGATTTAGGTGCACTAACCCCCATTGCATACAGGGCTATATCTATTTCGTGCACACCCCAATCCGTCATCAATCCACCGGCATAATCCCAAAACCAACGAAAGTTGAAATGAAATCTATTGGCATTGAAAGGCCTGTCAGGAGCTGGTCCAAGCCACATTTTATAATCTACGCCGGCAGGTGGCTGACTGTTTGGCAATTGTGGAACTGGATTCATCCAACCTTGATAAGCCCAGGTTTTAACCAATCTTATGTTTCCTAATTTCCCTGACTTTACCATTGCTATGGCTTGTTCATATTGGGATCCACTTCGCTGCCACTGTCCTACCTGAACAAGCTTCCCATATCTATCTGCTGCTTTCACCATCAAGTTGCATTCCTCTATAGAATTGGCGAGTGGTTTTTCGGTATAGGCATGTTTACCTGCTGAAAGACTATCTATCAGATTCAGGCAGTGCCAATGGTCAGGTGTTCCAATGATTACTGCATCAATATCGGGATCCTCAAGCATTAATCTATAATCCTTGTATTGTTTAGGCCTTTTTCCCCGAAGTTTGTAAACATCTTCACTACGTTGGTCTAAAACACTTTGGTCTACATCTGCAAGGGCCACACAATTGACTTCTGGTATGCGTAGATGGCTGTGCATATTTGACCAGCCCATCCCCTTACAACCAATTAAGCCGAAATTAATCTGGTCATTTGCCCCTATCCTAATAGCTCTGGCTTTTAGGTGCTCAGCAGACAATAGTCCCGGCATTGCTGCTATCCCTGCTGAGGTCAGCAATGATTTATGGATAAATTTTCTTCTGGAATTCATTATTTATAATTTTAAGATAATGAATGGCTTAATCTAATTTTCTAGCCCAAATATTTCTAAAACTAACAGGGTTTCCATGATCCTGAATATGGAATGGCAATTGCTCATCATGGGCTACATAATGAGGTATACCAATGTATTGTGTCGGACCATGAAGCATCACATTGTTTTGAACAAGCACTCCATTGTGAAATACCGTAATTCGCGCTGGAGAAATCAACATCCCTTTTGAGTCAAAGCGAGGAGCAGTAAAAACTGCATCATAGGTATTCCATTCACCTGGAGGTCTCATGGCATTTGCTAATGGAGGATGTTGTTTGTAAATACTTGCAGCCTGGCCGTTAGAATAGGTCTTATTATCGTAGGAATCCAGAATCTGTAATTCATATTTCCCCATTAAAAAGAAGCCAGAATTGCCTCGTCCTTGCCCATCACCTTTTACAACACTCGGCGAACGCCATTCAATATGTACCTGAACATCACCAAAAACCTCTTTGGTCTTGATGCCTCCCGTTTTGGCAACTACAGTAAAAACACCATCTTTAACTTCCCATTTAGGAAAACTACCATCCCTCTCACTTACCCAGGCATCCAGGTTATTTCCGTTGAAAAGTACAATAGCATCCGCAGGAGGTAGGTGGTTTTCACTACCTGGTGTTACAACTTGTACCACCGGCTCATAAAATTCAGTAGCCTGAGGTGGTAATTTAATTTCTTTCTCCTGAGCTGTAACAGAAAATGCTCCGGTAACACCCAGGGCTAAAAACAAAGAAAAGAATTTTGATTCCATTGGTATATTTTTGGTTTATAACTATGTAATATTCAAATTAAGTGATTTGTACCAGATAAACCCTAATTTAAGGGCATTAATTTTAATTAATGCCAATAATTCAATTGATAATAGGTACTGGATTTCCAATGATAAAAATGATTTAAATCCAGCTTAAATGCTTAAGGTTTCTTTACAGTATTTATTATGATTACTTTTGCTATTCCATCGTCTTAAAACCTTCAATTATTGTAAAAAACTGTACCTGAAATAGGTTTTTTACTATAATACTCTATTTATTATGAACAACCGACAGTTATTTTTATCTCATTTGGCCCAAACTACCGATTTCCCTCTGATGATAGAAATAGAAAAAGCAGAGGGAGTATTTCTTTATGGTCCAAATGGTGAGAAATACATGGATCTTATATCTGGAATTGGAGTAAGTAATATTGGTCATCGTCATCCAAATGTGTTGGCAGCAATTCACGATCAACTTGACAAATACCTTCATTTAATGGTGTACGGGGAATACGTTCAGCAACCCCAAACCCTTCTAGCCCAGGCATTAGTCAACACATTACCAGATTCGTTAGACAATGTATATCTGGTCAATAGTGGTAGTGAAGCCATAGAAGGGGCTTTAAAACTGGCAAAAAGATTTAATAACCGAAGGGAAATTATTTCATGTGTAGATGCCTATCATGGTTCTTCTCATGGGGCCTTGTCTGTTGGGGGAAATGAGCTCTTCAAACGGGCTTACCGACCCTTGCTACCGGGAATTAGAAACATAACCTATGGAAAAATAGAGCAACTAGAACTTATCACTACAGATACTTCCGCTATAATCTTAGAGACCATACAAGGAGAAGCTGGAGTAAGAATCGCAGACAAGGAATATTTTATGGCTTTGCGTGAAAAGTGTAACCAAACTGGTACACTACTAATTATGGATGAAGTCCAAACTGGTTTTGGAAGAACAGGTAAATTTTGGGCTTTTGAACATTTCAACATCGTGCCAGATATAGTGGTTTGCGCCAAAGGAATGGGAGGTGGTATGCCTATTGGTGCATTTGTTACATCGAAAAAGATCATGGATGTGTTTAAAGAAAACCCACTACTGGGACACATTACTACATTTGGAGGACATCCTGTAAGTGCTGCAGCTTCTTTAGCAACCATTCAAACAATAACAGAGGGCAATTTAATCAAACAAGTAGAGGAAAAAGCAACAATGTTTAAACGTTTGTTGGTCCATCCAAAAATTAAAGAGATAAGAAGCAAAGGCTTAATGATGGCTGTGGCTTTTGATTCATTTGAAGTGTTAAAACCAATAATAGACCGCTGCATAGAAAATGGGGTCATTACAGACTGGTTCTTATATTGTGATAATGCCATGCGAATCGCTCCACCACTTACCATAAATTTTGAAGAGATACAGGAAGCTTGTCAATGTATTTTACAATCCATTAATGAGGATTAATGATAGTCAATTGTAACAGACTTGTCAATTCCCATATCTAAATTCAACAAAAAAATATAACCAAAAGAATATCAAGCTATTAAATTACAAAATACAATAGCACAACTCTTAGAAACCCAAGCTACAATAACGTGAAATGGTTGTAGAACGGATAGCATGTCAAAAGGATATTTCAGGTTAAATAGATAGTGAAAATTTATAAATTTTGCTCTTTTATAAATCACTATTCTTTGTATTAAATTATTGTCTGCAAATGATTTGCAGATTCTACTGAGAGCAAATAGACAAAACTTTTAAATTTTGTTTAATTTGCAGAGAAATTAGTTATTCATGAATAGATTAATAAAAAAATTAACAAATTGCATTATGATGATTCGCTATTTTTTGTTCACCTTATTTTTATGCCTAAGCTTTACCCTTTCAGCTCAGGAACAACCTGCTCCAACTACAACTGAATTGGAAAATGGTACAATAGAGCAACAATTTGACTACTTGAAGAAGGTATCTACCAATTATCAAGAGTACAAAGTAATTAAATTGCGTTCACTTGAAAAACTGCAAACAAACATATTGGACTCTATCAAAGGATACCAATCTACCATACAGGAATTAAAAAGTACATTGCAAGAAAACAAAAAGCAAATAGACGATTTGAATCAGCGTCTTACAACTACCAAGGCTGATTTTGATCGAGCAGTTGAAGAAAAAGACAGCTTTAGTATTTTTGGCATGTTATTGCATAAGACTTTTTACAGCAATTTGGTATGGGGAATAATTATACTCTTGATAATAATTTTAGTGATTTCTTATTTCCGCTTTAAAAGAAGTCATCAAGTAACCGCCGAAACACAACAAAGCCTTGAGGATCTCCGTGAAGAGTTTGAATTACACCGTAGAAATACTTTAGAAAGAGAACGAAAACTTAATCGTCAATTGGTTGATGCATTAAACAACAAAGATTCATGAAAACCATTGCTATAGATATGGACGGTGTTCTAGCCGATGTTTATCAGCAATTTATTGATATGCATTTAGCAGAAAGCGGCATAACCTTAGAAAGGAGTGACATGGTGGGAAAGGCTGAAGCAGAAGCTTTTCCACACCTTTTAAAACATGTAAACTCCAATGGCTTTTTTGAAACAGCCCCATTAATGGCAGGAAGTCAACAAGCGCTTAAAGAATTGTCTAAACATTACCGCCTATTTATTGTATCGGCTGCTACTGAATTCCCATTAAGTCTTGCCGAAAAACACAGCTGGCTAGGGAAACACTTCCCATTTATAACATGGCAACAAATGGTGTTTTGTGGCTCAAAGGAGATAATCAAGACAGATATAATGATTGATGATCATTTTAAAAACCTTGATGTTTTCGAAGGGAAAACTTTTCTATATACCCAACCTCATAATGAAAATGCCAGCCCTGGAAAACATCAAAGGGTAAACGATTGGCAAGAAATTCAAAAAATATTATTGCCCTAAAACACAAAGTCTCAATAGATCACACATATCACCGTATCTAAAACTTTAATAAAATATTCGGTAGTTAATTAAGGGAATTGGTCGGATTTAGCACAAAACATCATTTATTGATATGGTGGAATTCCTTTTACGTAGCAACCTTAGGGTGGTTGCGAAAATTCTTTTCAAGGCTTTAGATTCCATATAAAAAAAATTCCACCCTTATAAAAACCAGATAACGATTTTTCTTGGATGGAATTTAAAAATTTGTACCTTTTGGCAAATGTAATACTTAAGCAAAGAAAGGATAGGTCAATAATTTTTCCAGATCTAAGCAATAAGCATTTATATAAAATGATTTAATCGTTAGGTAGCCAATTTTACATCAATGGCACTTAAACCCTTAGGAGTTTTCTCGGTTTCGAAGGTAACTTGATCATTTTCTCTTACATCATCAACCAATCCTTTCACATGGACAAATATGCTGTCCTGAGATTCCAAATCTTTAATAAACCCATATCCCTTTGATTCATTGAAAAAAGTAACTTTACCTTTTCTTCTAAGATCTTCCGGATCTATAGGGGCTTGCTTAGACACACTTACTTCAATGTCCTCAAGCTCAATTTTTTTCTTCTTAACTGTAGGATCAGGAGGCGTTGAAGTGATATTCCCATCTTCGTCTACATAGGCAATCATATCATCCAGGTCTCCTCCTTTATTGGAATTGGATTTCCTTACCTCTTTTTTTTCTTCCTTCTCTTTCTTCTTCCTTAATCTTTTTTTCTCTTTTTCTTTTTTGTTAAAAGTTTCTTTCGATTTTGCCATAAATTATTTTTTGTTCTTACGTTTGTTTCATCCAGACATTAACCCCATCTTCTAATAAATGCCTCCCAAATAATTGAAGATACTTTCATTTGGAAAAGCAAGAGATCCGAAAAAAATCCAATTCAATCCGATACTATCTCCAAGATAATTGGGTATTTTTTCTCTGGGTAGGTACAAATTTGGCCAAAATAATGGATTTTTCCTATTTCATCTCATTAATATATTTTTTAAATCACCTTCTAAACTGCTATTAACGAAATTTAACCCTGTAATTAAATTATTATTGATCAGACAAGGGGAAATCACATCAAATCCAGCGGATTAGGACTGGAGTATTAAAAACACTGAATTAAAATTTTATCGACAAATTGATAATGGGTTTTCATGTTAAAAAAGAAGAATTATTGTATTTTCGGGATTGGAGAATTCGAAAATTCTTTGAAACCTTAGCCAATACTTCAATTAGAAGTAATATTAAATTTTAACCAAAATCATTAATCAATGAAAAATTGCTATCCCTTATTACTTTTCGTTGGTCTGATCTTCAGCCAACTAGCCTTGGGACAATCCCAACAAGGCCAGCTTATCAGAATTATGGTAAGCCCCTCCAAAGCAGACATGATTTACCAGAAAGGTGATAACATTTCATTTGATGTAGCAGTATATAAGTTTGGTCAATTGGTAGAGGGTGCAGAAATAGAATATGAAATTGGACCAGAAAAAATGGAGCCTGTATTAACAGGTAACAGCACCCTGAAAAAAGGAACTACCACCTTGAAAGGCGGAAAACTTAGCGTGCCAGGGTTTATAAGATGTAAGGTCACGTACAAAGAAAATGGAAAAACTTATAGCAACACAGGCACTGCAGGAATTGCACCATTGGACATTCAACCAACCACTACCTTACCAAAGGATTTTGAGGAGTTTTGGGAAGAAGGTAAAAATGCATTAAAAGGCATTCCTTTGGAGCCTGTGCTAACACTTATACCAGAGCGCTCTACCCACCACACAAATGTTTACCATGTGTCCTTTAGCAACATTAGCGGTAAAATTTACGGCATATTAACCAAGCCTAAGAAACCTGGAAAATACCCAGCTATCCTACATGTTCCAGGAGCAGGGATCAGGCCCTATTATGGTGCCAATATTAACCAGGATGTAATCGCTTTACAGATTGGTATTCATGGGATTCCTGTTGACCAATATGAATCTTCGATATACAAAGATTTAGGTGCCGGTGCATTGTCTAACTACAATAGAATATTCCTTGATGACAAGGACAAATACTACTACAAGAGAGTATATTTAGGTTGTGTAAGGGCTGTAGATTTTATATTTGCCCAAGAAGAATTTGATGGTGAAAATATTGGTGTGATGGGAGGAAGCCAAGGAGGTGCTCTATCCATTATTACTGCAGGTTTGGACGATAGGATTAAGTACTTGGTAAGCTACTACCCAGCCCTTTCAGACCTTACCGGATACCTACATGGTAGAGCCGGCGGATGGCCTCATCTATTTAGAGATGATTGGAGCAATAAGGCAGAGAAAATTGAAACCTCAAAATATTATGATGTAGTTAATTTTGCAAGGTTTGTTAAAGTTCCTGGATTTTACTCTTGGGGATTTAATGACAATGTTTGTCCTCCTACCTCCATGTATTCAGCATTTAATGTAGTGCCTGGAAAAAAAGAATTGTCACTCTATCATGATGCGTCTCATTGGCGTTATGCAGAACAAAGTGAAGAAGGTCACAATTGGTTGGTCCAAAAAATTGGTACCAAATAATCTTTGACTTTAAGCGAAAAATGCCTGAAAATATTAATTTTCAGGCATTTTCTATTTAACCCTGATTATGTAATAGGATTTCTCCGTCCTGACAATAGTCAGGGGTGATGCCTGTCCCGTGTTTACGGGAAGTGTTGCAATCGCAAGAAAATCAGACTGTTTGGAGATTTTAGCATAGCACCGCTATGGTGAAATTGAAAACAGCAACGAAGTGGCTGATTTCAAAGCGATTTCAGCACGAAATAGAATGTCTATTGCATATTTCGGGTTTAAGCTATATTCTAATTATTGACATGTGTCTATCAATGGCCAACTTGTTAAATTGGAGATTAAAAATTTGCCTATTAGGGCAAAAGTTGAGTACAATTTATAAGCACTAAAGTTTAAGCATTAGCGTGATCTATTTATTTCAATCTGGCCAAGAAGTCTCTATACCTTGGGACCTTACAAAAGCCTGAAACTCTTTTAGAAGCTCACTGTCTTCTCTTATCGTTTTTGGACTTACTCCCTTAGTAATGGCAAAAGGAACTAGCATTCCTGCAGCCTCTCCAATACTCCATTCTACTGGATGTAATCGATAACAACCATTAGTTATATGTGTCGTACCAATATTTTTATTGGCTGGTAAAAGGTTTTCTGTTTCCTGAGGTATCAATGCCCCTAAAGGTATCTGAAATGGCAAGGAGGCAAAATCAATATAATTATCCCCTTCACTGCTCGGGTGAAGATCAATATGATAATAGCCAATACCTACGCTATCGTAGAATTCGGCTGCTTTTAAATCTTTCCCTTCAAGTCCTGATACTTGGGAACGCTGTTCTGCACCTACATGCTCCTCTAACACTGTAAACAGCGCTTTAATCCGCCTAGACTCCCTTACATAAGGGTATTTCGCCAAACCATCTTCTGTCCCCATTAAGTCATTTCTTAGTCTAAGCCCAGGCCATCCTTTGCCACCATCAGGTCTTGGCGCCTCAGTTTGTAACCAATACAGTAAAGACAAACTTTGCTGTTTACTTGCCTCTATGTGTTTTTTAAATTCAGCCTCACTAACATCAACTATATTTCCAGAGACATAATCATTTTGTGGCCAGTTAACCAAAGTTGCATCTCCTTGGTAGAAACCTGGCTGGTGATTTCCTTGAAAAATGATTTTGCGGTAAACCATCAGGTTTAGCTTATTGCCAGTCTTAATACCTTCAGGATGAAAACCAAGTTCTTTGGGTTGCACATCTTTAGGATTACTGTAATTCAATTCAAGCATCTTCCCGGCCCATGGAGGGTTCATCTGAGGGGTAAAATCTCTCCAGTAGTCATAATCTGAAGGTTTAGGAATTGTCCAGTCCTCCCCTTTTACATAATCCATGGCAAAACACATTGTGAAGGATTGGTTGTTATTGGGTCTATGGGTCACTCCAGCATGGAATTCGCCAGTATCAGCCTTGGCCTCACTCCCTGTAATATAGGCTGTTCCTGTCAAAGGAAGTAAATCACCCAGCTCAGTAGCGTCTACAAAATAAGCCCCTTCCAAAAGCACATCCTTATTTGTTATCAAGTTTTTAGCAATCAAAGCCTGCACTTTTTTGCCTGTTACTTTGGCAGAATTCACTTTGTGATGCTTCAACAAAATAAGTTTGCGAGCACTTTCATAGGCAGCAAACATTTCCTGTAAAACCATATGCCCCACTTTGGGTTCAAAGCAAAGACGAGAAACAGAACCCCCACCTGGATTAAGCCTCTTGTTGGCCGCTGCTTCCTTAGTCAGGGGGTAATACCTTTTGTAATAATCTCTGATTTTCTCTCTAAAAATTCTATACAACTCAGGAGCCCCATGTGTTTCAATCCATTTGTGTTCATCCGGTGGCACTCCTTGTTGCGAAAGCTGTCCTCCCAACCAATCCGTTTCTTCGGTCATTACCACCGTCAAACCATTTCTAAGTGCAGCAAAGGCTGCAGAACATCCCCCTAAGCCTGCGCCTGCTATTATAAGATCAGCTTTTAAAGTTTTACCATTTTCATTTATGTTCACACTTTTCCTACTTTGACTGGCGTGAACCGGAATACCTGCAAGTGTGGCTGAAGCGATGGTACTTCCTCCCAACACCACCTTACCCATAAAGTTTCTTCTATTCATTTTATCTTAAAGACTTAAAATTGAACGTTGAACTATTTAATTTTTTCCAAATTTTTCCAGACCTGAAACAATCCTCTGGGTACATGAAAACACCCTTTCCACTTCCCACCTTTTAAGGGCAATTGCACTTTGCCATAGCGGTCCAAGTAACCAAACCACTCAGGGGAATCCGGGTCCTTAAAATGTTTCCAAGTATAGTCATGTACTTTATTAAACCACTGAAGGCATTCATTATTGCCCGTGATGGCATATGCTTTCGATAAAAACACCAGGGTTTCTAAATGAACCCACCATAACTTTTGGTTCCATTCTAATTTTTCAGAAGGGTGCCCACATATGTCCAGAAAATAATAAATACCCCCGTACTCCTTATCCCAACCAAATTCAAGTGTTTTCAAACCTGTAGCAATGGCTTTTTGACACAAATCCTCATCATTATATTTTTGACTAAGGTCTAGCATAAACCACATCGCTTCAATAGCATGTCCGGGACTCGTTAACCGCCCCTCAAAGGAGTCAGAAAAGCTTCCATCAAGGTTCACATTTTCTAATATCAAACCTGAGTCCTTTTGAAGAAACACCTCCATCACCTCACGAATAACAGCAGGAACCAAGGAAGACACCTTTTCATCGTCCAGCAACGCACCCATCTCTAAGGTTAAATTACTGAGGATCATAGGTAAAGCAAAGCTTTTTAAATTTCTCGTACCCGGAAAGGTTTTGTTATAAATCCCTTTGGGATTGTCCCTTCGTTCTAAAATATTATCAAAGGTTTTTATAGCTACAGTTGCGTACTCCTCATTAGGTTCAATTTTATTCAATGCTGCAAATGCCATGGCCGCAAAACAATCAGAAAAGATATTATAAGGCTGAACCAATGGCTTTCCTTTTTGATCTAATGAAAAATAAAAAGCGCCCTGTTCATCCCTTCCATGTTCCATTAAAAATGCTGCTCCGCTCTTTGCTATTTTAAGCCATTCTTCATTGGGTTCTACCTGTTCATACAACATGGCAAACATCCAAATTTGCCTGGCTTGCAACCAAACAAATTTATCAGTATCGTACACCTTCCCATATTGGTCCAAACAGGTAAAGTAACCTCCATTTACTTTATCAAGACTATTATTTTCCCAAAACGGAATTACTTGGTCCAACAATTCCCCTTTGTATAATTCTAAATATTGCTTCATTTCAATTTATTTGTTCAAGACTTATCACCCAACCAGTATTCTTCTATTTCCTCCAAACTCTTTCCAGCGGTCTCAGGTATTTTTTTCCATAGTATATACAAATAGGGAAAACACATCATTGTGAAAAACAAAAAAGTGCCTGATGGCCCTAAATTTTCTAAAAACCATGGAGTCAATTGGCCTACTAAATATGTTCCTATCCAAAGCGAAAACCCTGCAATTGACATGGCCAAACCACGTATTTTAGTGGGATACATTTCGGATAACAAGACAAAAATTACCGCTGAAATAGAAATCGCTGTGAAAAAAATATATGCAAGAAAAAGGATCAATATGAAAATGGATGGCAAGTTGTAAATTTCACTTCCGTAAAAATAAAAGCTGATCAATAGTAAGGAAAGAATCATCCCTGACACCCCAAAGTACACTAATTTTTTTCGCCCAACTCGGTCTATAATGAACAATGCCAAGATGGTGGTCAATACATTAACAACCCCTACCATCACCTGATAATAAAGCGCATCTCCCCCACTTAATCCCGCCTGTTCAAAAATACTTGGCCCATAGTATAACACAGCATTGACGCCCATAAACTGACCTAAAATAGCAATGGCCATCCCTAGCAAAACAGGCTTTAAAATTACAGGGTTTTTCAAAAGCTCCCAGCTGCTTTCTTTGGTTTGGTTAGATTGTTTGAGTACTTCTTCTACCTTGTCTTTTCCTGCAACCGTAGAAGCGTATAGTCTTACAAACACTTTTTCGGCTTTGGTCGTTTGGTCATTTATTACAAGCCACCTTGGACTCTCAGGAATAAATAATAGAATTATAAAGAAAGAAAGAGCGGGGAGAATTTCCATGCCTAACATTGCTCTCCAAACTTCTTCATGAAACACTTTAGCCAATAAAGTACCTTCTTGGAAAATGAGGGTTTCTGCCAAGCTCAACAACTCGTAGTTCATTAAAAAGGCACCTAAAAACCCAATAGTGATGGCCAATTGGTATAACGAGACCAAGCTCCCTCTAATCGAGGAAGGCGCTACTTCTGAAATATACATCGGTGAAACTATCGAAACCATCCCTATACCTGCCCCTCCAATGATTCTGTATAAGATCAATTCAGTAAAACTACTCGCTACGGCGCATCCCAAGGCTGAAATCGAAAATAAAACGGCAGAAAGAAGCATTACTTTTTTTCTACCATATTTATCAGAAAGACCACCAGCAAGGCTTACGCCTACAATAGACCCTAATAATGCGCAACCTACATACCATCCCTGGGCTATTACATCCAAGTTAAATTGTTTGCTAACCTGACTAATCGTCCCTGAAATCACTGCCGTGTCGTATCCAAATAAAAACCCTCCAATGGCAGCCACAAGCGATAAGAATATTATATAGAGGTAAGAAGGGTTTATCTTCATAAAAAAGGTTGTTTATTTTCACTAAATAAGGAGGGTTGTATCAATCTATCTGATCTTATAAAATACTGGTACCTAAAATAGTTGATTAAATTTGAAATATACAACCCTCTTTATATAAGCTGTAAAACATTGAAATATCAGTCCATTGATTCTTTAAATTTAAACTAATTCCCGTCCACTTTATTCAGTGAGCTAAAGGTAGAATGAATTTATTGATTTAACATTTCTGGTAATACCCAATTAAGCTCTTTGTCGTAATAAATTTTCCCATTTGAAATCCGCAAAGGAGAATCTACATTATTGTGGTACAATTGACCAGTACCTAAACCTTGAGGCATTTCACCTTTTAAAGAGGAAGTGAGCTGGGCGATAGCGTTAAGTCCAATATTACTTTCTAATGCTGAAGTCATCCACCAACCTGTATTTGTCAGTTGAGCGAGCTTAACCCATTCTCTGGTTGCTACTATTCCACCGAGTAAGGTTGGTTTTAATATTAAAAAATGTGGTTTGATGGACTCAAGAAGTTTCAATCTATTCTCCCTTCCATATACCCCAATCAGTTCTTCATCTAGAGCAATGGGGATAGGAGTTTCCTTGCATAACTTCCCCATCTCCTGCACCAAACCAGGCTGAATAGGTTGCTCAATGCTATGAATACCAAAATCTGCTAGTCTATTCAGTTTCTCCAGGGCATTTTCAGGAGTGAAGGCCCCATTTGCATCCACACGAATCGTTATTTTTTCCTTAGAAAATCGGGAACGAATCTTTTCTAAAAGTTCACATTCCTGATCAAAGTTGATGGCTCCAATTTTCATTTTTATGCAATTGTAGCCTTGTTCCAGCTTTTGGTCTATCTGCTTTTCCATAAAGCCCTTTTCTCCCATCCATACCAATCCATTTATGGGAAGGGCTGTACCTCTATTATAAAAATCACAGTCCAGTATTTTCCTTTCACCACCTTTGGTAAGGTCCAAAATAGCTGTTTCAAGGGCGAACCGGATACTAGGAAAATCATTTAAATCCATGGCATTGAGCTTAGATAGAATTTCTTCTTGATTTGCTCGAAACGCTATTTTCTCCACCATTTTTAAAATCTTCAAGGCTTTTTCCAAAAAATCAGGCACATCATCTCTACTTAAGCCATTTAAAGGTCCAGCTTCCCCAATGCCAATAAGCCCAGGGAATTTGTCTGAAGAAACTTGTATAAAGTAGGTCAATTTTTCTCGCAATACCCCTCTACTGGTTCCTGCCTCGAACTTGAATTTCAGTGAATAGGCCTTAATTGAAGCTTTGATGCAAAACATTTGATCCATTTTTCTAATTAGTTACTTCCAAATATGGCCATTTTCTTCGGAAGCATAAATGCGCATAAGCAGAAATCAATCCTGAACTTAGAAATAATTCAAAAGTGAAACCTGTATCAAGAAGGATTGAATAATGACCTTGAATTGGTTTGAAACGGCTATATTTGTGTCGGATTTATAATAAATGTTCAATTTCGAGAATTATTAAATATATGTGCATTAAAAGTGCTCCAAAACTCCAGGATTATTTCTACGAGCTACCAGATGAATTTATTGCCAAATACCCTCTTGAGCATAGAGATAGTTCCAAGCTTTTGCATTACGAAAATGGTAGCATACTGCACAAACAATTCACAAACATTGCAGAGTTAATTCCTGAAAGCAGTCATCTTGTCTTTAACAATACAAAGGTAATTCCTGCCAGACTTCACTTCCGAAAACCCACAGGGGCCAAAATTGAAATTTTCTTATTAAATCCACTTCTACCTTCTACGCTTATTCAGCAATCCATGGAAAGTAAAGGTCCACTAACATGGAAGTGTATGATAGGAAACCTGAAAAGGTGGAAAGAAAATGAACAACTTAGCTGTGAAATCGACCTTAATGAAACCACCTACAGCATACAAGCAAAACTAATCAATAGGGAAAATAGAGAAGTTGAATTGAGTTGGAGTCCCGATGACATATCCTTTGCAGAACTAGTGGAAGCTAGCGGAGAGGTGCCGCTTCCCCCATATTTAAACAGAGAGGCGGAAGAAGACGACAAATTGCGTTATCAAACAGTGTACTCCGATAAAGAGGGCGCAGTAGCGGCCCCAACAGCCGGTCTCCACTTTACAGACAAAACTTTTGAGGAATTAAAATCCAATGGAATCTCTGTAGAATACCTCACCTTGCATACTGGAGCGGGCACTTTTCAGCCCATCAAGCATGACAATGTCATCGAGCACCCAATGCACAGTGAACAAATGGTGTTTTCAAAACAAAATATTCTTAATTTGATTAGTGCCAAAGGAAATATTATAGCTGTAGGAACTACTTCTATGCGTTCATTGGAAAGCCTGTATTGGTTTGGCGTTTATCTTATTAATGGCTATTCAGATACCTTTCGAATAGAAAAATTAGCTCCCTACCAAGAATACGCCAAGCTTCCAGGAAAAGTAGAAAGCCTTGAAGCCGTTCTACAATGGATGGAGAAAAACAATATGGGTCAATTGATTGGGACAACTGAGATATTTATTTTTCCCGGATACCAATTTAAACTCTGTAATGGCCTGGTAACCAATTTTCACCAACCTGGTTCTACATTAATTCTCCTTGTAGCAGCATTTACCCACGGAAACTGGAAAGAGATCTATAAAGAGGCAGTTAATAATAAATACAGATTCTTAAGTTACGGAGACAGCAGTCTCTTATGGAACAATAAATTAACTTAGGCTCAGGTGAATAAGAATAAATTAGCAGCTTTTATGGAAAAAATTTCAGTCAAACTTACACAGACAAGCTGTACTCCATAGTGCTTCTCTAATAAGTATTCTTCAGGTTCTTATGCTTATCTTATTGGAAATTTGTCATTTACAATCTAATTTTCAACAGTAGCTTAACCACAAATTGAATTGTAGCCTTATAACACTCTATTAATGGTTTCCTTCATCAAAACTAGCATTTTTCTTTCCCTCTTTATCGCATTTATCAGCAATGCCTATACGCAGGTTGATACTGTAAGGCATTACAGCCAAAGCCTTAACAAGGAAATGCCTTATGCAATCACTTTCCCTGATTCTTATAACAATAATAACGATGGATATCCTGTGGTTTATCTGCTACATGGTGCCGGAGGTGATTACAGCAATTGGCATAAGAGTGTAAAAAATTCAGGACTACTTTCCCAATTGGCCAATACTTATGAAGTACTTATAGTTACTCCAGAAGTTGGCCCTTATAGCTATTACTATGATAGTCCATTGATGGATTCTGTACGCTACGAATCCTACATTACAAATGACCTAATAAAAGAAATAGATCGAAAGTATAGAACCATTGCTGACAAATCTGGTAGAGCAATCACAGGACTTTCTATGGGAGGACATGGGGCGTTGATGTTAGGTGCAAAACATCCCGAGTTGTTTGCAGCAATAGGATCCATGAGCGGTGTTACCAATATTGATACTAGGCTTTGGGATGTAGATGAAAACAGAAGGTCGCAAAGGGTTAATCAGCAAAAGGAAATGTTAGGTGCTATTAATTATGATGCGCCTTACAGTACCTATACCGCTGTAGGATTAATTGACAAAATGAAGGATAAGGGTATCAAAATGATTATAGATTGTGGGACAGAGGATTTTCTAGTAAAGGTCAACAGGCAATTTCACAAGCTACTATTGGAGGCCGGAGTGGAACATGATTATATAGAAAGACCTGGAGCCCATAATTGGGAATATTGGACCAATGCACTTCCCTATCATTTTCTTTTCTTTGATAACATTTTATCAAAAAAATTTGCTAAAAACTCTCTTAATTAATGAAGACCGGTGACTTTTTATGTTTTTTTTAAACTCTACATCAAAAGATTTTTTAATTAATGGGTAGACCTTAAAGGAATATTCATTCCTCTCCATTCCCTCGTCGATCCGATCAATAAAATCATAGGCTTTACAATTTGATTGCAGCGCGTTTACAATAAAAGTTTTATTGAAACTAATGCCTAAACAAGCAATGCCTTTTATAGAAAAATCCATTTTTCTATAGTGCATTCTAAAAGAAATTCCTCCCTCCGGATGTTCCCAATAAAAATTTTGGGTATCAGCACCCCATTTAGTGGATATTTCCCCATAGGTTTGCCAAGAAAGTTCCTTAAAAACATACTGTTTAAAAAAAACAGCTTCTCGCTCACAGTTGTTTTTTCGCTGATCCACAGCATAACCATCCAATGCTTCCCCTTTCTCATTGATGTCAACGGCTGATTTTTCTCGGATTGAAACTACATCTGTACAGTGTTTACTATTTTTTCTCACAACCCTAACAGGGTAAAACTCCTCTAACTTTAATCGAGTCAATAAAGGCATTTCACCATATTCCATTAAAGAGCTGTTTATAGGCTGTGACAATTTATTGCTATTCTCTTTAACACATATTTGACTTAAACCATTCGGTAATTTTTCGGAAAACCTCTTTTCAAACTTTATCCCTATTCCTAAATTTTTAAAATATTTCCCAATTAGCCAGGCTTCCTCTTTGGGTATTTCGCCCATTGCCAATCTAGACTTATCGCAATATATTGTAGGTTTTAGTCCTTCATTCAAAAATTTTATTGCCAATGCCAGAGTAAGCAAATCATGGCCTTCTATGGCGATTTCTTTTTCTATAACCTCCTCATTTTCAAAATTATTTGAAAGTTTAAAGAAAGAAGGATGGTTATAGTAATTGTTATTGGTAACAATTCTAATTTGATCGAATTCATGAATAATTAACAAAAAATCATAAGAAGTGTAGCCGGTACTGTGATAGATTTTATTGTCTCTTGTGTTAATATCCTTTACACTTGAGGAGTTAAATCTAACCTTTATGTTGTCCACATGGTAACAGCTAGGATCTTCACATATGGATGTCAAAGTTTTACCTTTTAATGAAAAAAATGCATCCAATAAAAGGGGGGTAAAACCAGATTCCTCGAAAAAAGTAACATCTGACTGTTTAACCTTTTCTTGCCACCTAAGTATAAAATCTATCCCCGATAAACCCATTCCAACAACAACCAGGTGTGGTGAATTTTCTTTGCTCTTTTGGAGTATTCTGTTTTTCAAAATAAATGTATGAATTAAAAAATCTCTACTTTTTAAAAAAATCTATAAAGCCAAAAATCAGGCCAGAATTTTAAATTCATACTCCACAATAAAATTGAAATCCTTCAATAAAGTAGGAATAATCCCTATCATACCTATTAATAATGTCGTTTTTTCTAAATACTGTTTAAAATCAAATTTTGCAATCGTCTCCCCCTCCCCCTCGATCTGAATTGTAACCACAAGATAAACAGGCTTCTTGAAAGTAAGTTTTCATGTAGTCGTATTACTAATTAAAAGCATTTTTTTATTTTTAGTATTTGCTTCTATTTATCCTGGAATAGTATGGCAAAAAAAATCTCTCAATCAAATCAAATGGACAACCCTATTATTTTGTTTCAAAATTTGTGGCCCTTTAATCTGATGCCTAACATTTAATAAAATAAATTTTTAGTATTCCACTAAGTAGCTTGTTTATTATATTGTAAAATGTCCTATATTTCAGAGATTTTAGTTTACATTAAATAGCCTAATTGACTTTTACCTATATGCTCAAAATTCTATTTGTAGCGGTTGCTTTGATGGTGTCTTCTCAGCTAATGGCTCAAGAACATACTTGGAAGCAGTATGCGGAAAAGTACGAAGAGATCATAAAACACTTCCCAGAAATTAATACGGGCACCCATTATATTGAAGAAAACAGATCATTGGAGGGGCATCCCTTTTATTTATCCGCTAAAATTGAACTTGGCACTATAACTATTGGAGGCTTTAACTTTGAAGCTGTCCCTCTTCAATATGATATATGGGAAGATTGGGTCATTTCCTTTTCCTCAGTTTTTAACCAACGAATGATTTTAAATCATTTAAAAATAGACCGTTTTACATTGGTTGATGGCTCTACATTTGTTAAAAGGGAAAAGCCAAGTGGTTTTCTCTTTCATGGCAATGGGTTTTATCGTGAAATTGTAAAAGGAGAAATAGGGCTTTATGCAAAATACCGGAAACAAAAGAAACAGGAATCTTCTACCATGGAACTTGTCAGGAGTTATGATGAGGTGGCCAGGTATTTTTTTGACCTAGAAGGAACCTTGGTTCCTATACCGAAAAAGAAAAAACTCTATGAGACCTTGGGACTTTCTAAAAAACTTGGGAAGCAAGAAATTAAAAGGTCAGGATTGAGATACAGGAAAAATAAAGAAGCTTATTTGCAAACTTTGGTAAACATGTCAAACCATGATTAAGAATTTACTTAGGCTTTGCAGTCTTTTGCTGCTAATGATCGCCCAACATTCTTTTGCTCAAACCCCTGATCAGAATCGTATTTCGGGAATTTTTTCAGGTGTTTCCTTTGAACGATTTGCACAAATGATTGAGAGCAAATCTGATTATCGTATGTACTTCAAACAAACTGATGTAGACACGCTAATCATTAATATCAATGCTTACGAGAGCCCGAT
Organism: Cyclobacterium sp. L-R; assembly: GCF_056859355.1. Taxonomy (NCBI): domain Bacteria; kingdom Pseudomonadati; phylum Bacteroidota; class Cytophagia; order Cytophagales; family Cyclobacteriaceae; genus Cyclobacterium; species Cyclobacterium sp. L-R. Next base: position 27,837 of record NZ_JBSXOH010000034.1, on the reverse strand, counting down.
TGAAGACCTACTGAAAGAAGTTTTTAAATCCACTGATCTTTATTATTCAATAGACAATGAAAATAGGGTTTTCATTAGTAAGGGCTCGGCCCTAGACATGAAACTTTCTCCAGGATATTTTGAAGTTCAAAAAGAAGGGAATGGATTAATATTGGCCACAAATGACCAGGAAGAAGCGAAAGACAGAGCCTTTGCTAAAAACAGACTATGGGAAGTAGGAAACAGTAACGCATCTCCAGGGTCTACAAGTGCTGTATTAAAAGGGCAAATCACAAGCTTTGAATCTGGAGAACCTATTATTGGGGCTTTGATTTACACTACGGGACAAAATGCTAAATCCATATCTGACGAATTTGGCAATTATTCCATCACCTTACCAAAAGGTCGTCATACTTTAATCTTTCAAAATTTTGGTGCTTATCAAGAACAGAGGCAAGTAAATATCTTGGGAGATGGCCAATTGAATGTGGAGATGGATGATAATATTATCTCTCTGACAGAAGTCACTGTTACCTCTGAGAAATCTGCCAATATAGAACGACCTGAAATGGGATTGGCCACCATTACTGTACAATCCCTAAAAAAATTACCGGCAGTGTTGGGAGAAGTGGATGTACTTCGCGCAATATTAACCCTTCCTGGAGTAAAGACTGTTGGTGAAGCTAGTGCTGGGTTTAATGTAAGAGGGGGAGCTGCTGACCAAAACTTGATATTATTTAATGGGTCCACCATTTACAATCCTACCCACCTTTTTGGATTGTTTTCAGCTTTTAATCCAGACATGGTAGAAAGTGTGGACCTTTATAAAGCTGGGGTTCCCGTGCAGTTTGGAGGAAGATTATCATCTGTGCTTGATATCAAGAGTAAATATGGTTCCTCAGAAAAGCTTAAAGGAGGAGGAGGTATAGGATTAATGACCAGTAGACTCTATTTGGAAGGTCCACTTTCTGATAAAACAACTTTTGCAGTTGGAGGAAGGACCACTTATTCCAACTGGCTTTTTGGCTTTTTAGATGAGGAATCAGAGTTTAGGGACAGCAGGGCTGCTTTCCATGATTTGAACCTAAACATGAAACACCAATTGAATGAAAACAACGAACTGACCTTTTCTGCTTATTGGAGTAAAGATTCCTTTCGATTTGATAAAGACACCTTATTTAACTACCAAAACAGAAACCTAAGCGCTACCTGGACTCATTATTTTAGTGATCGACTGGAGGGTAAATTTCATATTGGCCATGACCAATATTCTTTTGACATTCAAAGTGAACAAGATCCCTTAAATGCATTTACTTTTGGTTTTGGGATGGATCAAAGCAGTTGGAAAAATCATTTCACCTATGATCTCAATGACAAACACAAGTTGACCCTTGGTATGAATGCCATTTATTACAACCTCAACCCTGGAAAGCAAGTACCTAAAGGAACAGAGTCAATCCTGTTAAATGAGCGTGTAACTCGGGAAAATGCCTTAGAGACCTCCTTTTTTCTAGGAGATGAATATGAATTCAATCCAAAACTAATGTTCAGTTATGGATTGAGGTATGTGGTTTACAATTATTTGGGGCCTAATACAGTCAACCAATACCCTCCTAACTCCATAAAAACGGAGGACACAAAAACAGGTGAAGAGGTCTATGCCGCAGGAGACCTTATCAATACCTACCAAGGCCCAGAGGTTAGATTTTCTGCCCGCTATGCATTGGATAATTTCACTTCTATCAAGGCTGGATACAATAGCATGAGACAACATTTGCATATGCTTACCAATACTTCGGCCATAGCCCCCACTGACACCTGGAAATTAAGCGATCCACATTTAGCTCCTCAAATGGGGCAACAATGGGCCATAGGCTTCTTTAAAAATTACCAATCAAATATAATTGAAACTTCAATAGAAATCTACTATAGAAAAATGAGGAATTTGGTAGATTTCAGAAGTGGGGCCTCTTTAATTTTAAATGACAATATTGAACAAGATGTACTCAATACCCAAGGAAGGGCTTATGGAGTTGAGTTAATGGCGAAAAAAACTGAAGGTAAATTAAACGGATGGATAAGTTATACCTACTCACGCTCCTTGTTAAAAACCAACCCTAGTGAATTGGGCGAAAAAGTAAATAGAGGGAAATTGTATCCAAGTAATTTTGATCAACCACATGATGTTATGCTTGCAGGCAATTTCGAATTTACTAAGCGAATCAACACTTCAGTTAACGCGAATTACAGTACTGGAAGACCTATAACACTACCCATTGCAAAGTTTTATTACAATGGCTCTGAAAGAGTATTCTATTCCGATCGAAATGATCATAGAATTCCGGATTATTTCAGGGTAGATGTTTCCTTCAATATTGAAGGAAACCATAAAGTCAAAAAACTTGCCCACGCCTCATGGTCTTTGGGGGTATACAACGTACTAGGAAGGGCTAATCCTTATTCTGTATACTTTTCTCCAGAGAATGGCACCATTCAAGGTTACAAACTTTCCATTTTTGCCAGACCTATTCCTTTTATCACATATAATTTCAAATTCTGATGGATGCTGTAATAAAAAAAATACACCTTCCTGTGATTTTAGGGGTTCTTTCCCTCTTCTTTGGTTGCAGGGAGCCTTTTTCTCCAGAGCTCAAAGACCTCAATCAGAATATTTTGGTGGTTGAAGGATTTATAGAAGTCGGTGGTGGCACCACTAGCATTAAGCTATCTATGGCCTCCCCTCTTTACAGTGATATCCCGGAATTCCCTGTTCCTGGAGCAAACATCACTATTTTTGGGGAGAATGGTGACAGTTGGGAGTTAAATACTGACAATTTTGGCGGTTATGTCACGGATGCTATTCTTCCTGAAGATGAAATTTATACACTTTCAATAGATTTAAGCAATGGACAAAGTTATGTTTCTGATAAAATCAAACCTATCATAAGCCCAGAATTTGACATCACATTTACCCAAGAAGATGGAGATGTGCAGATTTATAGTAACACCACGGGGAATGATGATGCAGAATTTTTCTTATGGCAATATGATGAAACCTGGGTTTACCGCACTCCACATACTTCCTTCTTTAATTATGACAAGGTTACAAAGGAAATGGTTGATATTCCATTGGACCAATTGACAAACAGGTGTTATAACTTTGATCAATCAAGAAGAATAATATTGGAGGCCTCCTCCCGATTTGAGAACAGTAGAATATTTCAAAAAGAATTATTAACTATAGACAGTCTATCTGAAAAGTTGGGAATCCGCTATAGAATCAAAGCCAAACAATATGCCATTGATAGGGAAGCTTATATATTTTGGGAAGGAATAAGGAAAAACTCTGATGATATTGGGGATATTTTCAGCCCATTACCATCTGCAGTGACGAGCAATATTTACTCCATTGAAGATCCGGATGAACCGGTCATTGGCTATATTTCTGCAGGTAAATCCCAAGAAAAAATCCTGTACATCCAAAATAGTGATGTTGTACCTTGGCGAACGTCCATCCAAGATTATTTCGGTTGTATTATTGACACTATAGCACCACCAGATTATGAAGAGATCTTTGGCTTATTGAATTATATACCCTTGTATGAATATTGTGATGATTTACCTTGTGGCGGTTTTTTCGCTTCAACGGAAGGATGTACGGATTGTAGGCTTAGAGGTGGAGTTCTCGAGAAACCAGACTATTGGAAGGATGAATAGGCAATTAAACACAAAATACCTGACCTTGACTATGATTATTCTAGGTCTTTGTTTCCTTGGGAACTATAGCTTAATGGCTCAAAACAACCAACAACTCCCTGAAGAGGAAGTGATTGCCTATGTTGTTAACCCAGTATCCCTTACCGAGGAGTATTTATGGATGAACGTATCAGTATCAGCTGATGACCAACCAAGTCCCTCAAAGGTAATATATATGGAACTGTTAGATAGAAATGGTATATCAGTGGTAAGAGATCTTGCTGACCTGGTAGATGGAAAGGCCAACTCCTACCTTATGATTCCATCAGATTTACCATCTGACCATTATTTGCTAAGGGTATATACCAGAATTAGCCCTTATGTCTCTGGAGAAAAAGGAGTTTTCCAATCCATCGTTTCTATCATCAATCCTAAAAAACCTCCGCTTATCCTTCCTTCAAAAGAGGTGGTGAATAGTAATTCCGTGAAGCAATTGGATGAACACTTGATCGAAGTAAATGACAACCTTATCGAGGTATCAATTCCCCTTGCCAAGGCAAATGATATTTCATTGGTGATCAATAAATCAACTCCATTTGACAATCTGGAAACTAATTTAAACTTTTCGGAGATGTATTCATCAGCTGCTTCTACTACCAATACTACCTTGGTTCCGGAACTTTACGGACATATAATAAAAGGAAAACTACTTGATGAAAAGATCGACACAACAGAAGTGTTTTTTTTAACCCTTCACGGAAGTCAATCACACATGTTTGTCGACAAGCCTGATAGTAAAGGAAATCTTTATTTTGATACTGGCAATTTTTCTTACTATGATTATGCCATTATACAATCTACAAGAACAGACCAACAGGTAAACTTCATACTTGCTACTCCTTTTTGGGAAAAAATTCCTGAGGAAAACTTTCAGCTACCTCTCTTGCAATTAAGTAAGGAAGACAAGACTTTTATTGAAAACAAGATTTTGGCAAGGGCCAGTCATCAATACTACCTTGCACCATTAAAAATACCGGAAGAGCTTTTACCTTTTCAGTACATTACTGATTACAGCTATTTTTTAGATGATTATAACAGGTTTAAGGACATGGCTACCACCATCAGAGAATATGTACCGATGGTTTTGGTAAGAAACCAAAACAAAAAAACAATATTCAAAAATTTCAACATCCCTTACAATCTGGTATTCAAGGAAAATCCACTATTGGTAATAGATGGTATGCCTGTCTTGGACAGTGATGCATTTGCCAATTTTAATCCTAAAGGCATAGCAAGAATGGATATCATCAATCGCTATTTCTATATCAATGATCAGCAATTTACGGGAATGGTTAACCTGACCTCCTTTAAAAATGATTTTGGAGGCTTTGATTTGCCTAAAAATGCCTTGTTTATCACTTACAGCGGTGTTCAAAAACCCTACCAGTACTTTCCTAATAATGAGTTTACGGTTAACAATGACCATTTTCCTGATTTCAGAAGTACCCTCACTTGGCAGACAAATTTAAAAACAGATGAAAATGGAAATTTAAACTTTTCATTTAAACCTTCTAAGCTAAAAGGAAAATATATGCTACGCATACAGTTTATGGATAAACTCAACAATAGCTTAAAAACGAACAAATATTATCTAGATATTGATTAGGACAGTACTCGACCCATTAATTTATTTTACCTGTTAAGTTCGAGATAGTTTTCCTTCCTAATGCTATCATTCCTATCGTATAAGTACTTCCATTTTGTCATGTACTCATCGGCAGGAAGAAATTCATCATTTGTGGCCTTTAGTTTTGCCATTAACACTCCATCAAGATGGTTTTTTAATTGTGTAAATTGAGGCAAATCAACGAGGTTATGCATTTGATAAGGGTCTAGCTCGTTGTCATACAACAACCATAGGCCTAGCAAATCTTTTACATAGGTATATTTTTTTGTTCTTACGCCTCTAAATTCCCTTCCCCCGTTTAAGAATTTCCATTCATGGAAAGGCACAGGGAGCATGATCAAAGCAGCCTCATTTCCCAATTCATCACCATCAATAAGAGGTTTAGAAAAATCAGTTCCCTCTATGGTTTCAGGTATTCCCAGATCACTTAAACCCAATAAAGTAGGCAAAAGATCAGGAGTATTGATCGGATCATAAATTTGATGTGCCACTTTGCCCAATTTGTCAGGGTATCTAATGAGTAAAGGCACCTTTATGGACTCATCATAAGGCCTTTGTTTTTTCAATGCACCTTTGGACATCAACATATCTCCATGCTCAGAAGTAAAAACAAATATGGTATTGTCGGCAATTCCTGCCTCATCAATTGCTGCTAACAATTCACCTACCGAATAATCCAAGGCTGTACAATGTGCATAATAGTTGGCAAGAACATTTCTGGCACTATCCGCAAAAGCTTCTGGAACATTGGGGCGTAAACTGATTTTTGAAGCATCATACATTTTTTTATACGCTTCTGGAGCTGTATGGTATGGGTCATGCGGAGGCCCCCAGGAAAGCACCAAAAGGAAAGGATTGTCCTTATTTTTATTGATATAACTTATGGCACTGTCTGTTTGTGAAAATGCATCATACCCTTCCCAATACTGCTTTTGGTTCTCCTCATCAAAATAAAAGGAGTCATTGTAATTATGGGTAACTTCCCTAACTTTCCAATAATCAAAACCTTGTCTTCTTTCTTTTGGAACAGGTTTATTCCTTGCACTGAATGGTTCTTCACCTCTTTTGTGACCATTAAGGTGCCATTTCCCAATGTAGCCAGTTTGATAACCAGCTTTTTTATATATTTTGGCAATGGTATTGGCCTCTGTAGGAAATGGTTTGTCATTATAAAACACCCCATGGGTCAAAGGGTACTGCCCGGAGATAAAACTACCTCTCCATGGAGCACACACAGCCATCACAGTCACAGCATTGTGAAACACCGCGCTCTCCATAGCAAGGCTGTCCAGGTTAGGGGTAATGACATCCTCATTGCCTAGGTAACCTATAGATTGGGCCCTCCATTGATCAGCCAATACAAAAACAACATTTGGGGCAACTGAAGGCTTTTCCTTCTTAGTTTCTTCTACCTCTCGCTTGCAAGCAACACTAAATAAAAGAATACAATTAAAAATCAACAGTTTATTAAAATTCATCCTTGGTGAAATTTGGGTCGAGATGAATTTGGCGAAAATAATTGTTAAATCAATATCAAATTAATTTTTATTTAAATTTTCTGGTCAATCAAATAAGGCTCTTTGCCAATTGAACGCTTAATTCAATGCTAACTTAATTGGAATCTAAAAGCATCATTCTCTCTCCAGCAAACTTAAATCAAATGCCTTTCTTGCTGCTTTTCTCTCGGGTTGAATTTCATCAAAAACATCCTTTCTCAATTCACTCTCCCTGCTCTTTTTATACCATTGCTCATCAGCTGACAAAATAACTCCGGCCTCATACAATTCCAAAAGGTGATCATAAGGTCCTCTTTTAGCCATTAGTTTGACTAAAATAGGAGCCATTTCTATCATAATAAACAAGGCCATAATTAGAATATTGGCCCAATACACAGCGCTGTTAGCATTTGTAAGCGAATCTAGCGCTTGAATCCTCGCTGCTAGGCCATTGTTGGCATCAAGTGAAACCATTTGGTAATCCAATTCGGCAGCCATTTTTTCGTTTAATTCATATTTCTGCTTTACCAAATCGTCTATTTTCTTGCGGTTTAAGCTTTGGGTGTATTCCAAATCTTGTTGGGCTTGATCTAGTTGCCTCTCCTTTTTCTCTGCATTGATCCCAATACCTGCTCTACCGGTAGTTTCACTCGTTTTCACACCAAAACGCTCATTGTCATATTCTGTTTGCTTTTGATTTCTAAAAGCTTCTTTTTCTTTAATTTCAGCATTCAATTCATCGATTTGGGCTTCTAAATCAAGTAACTCTGGGTATCCAGCCTTTATTTCATCCTTACTATCACTGATAGTGGCCAAACGCTGCCGATCCAACTCCCGGTTGATCTCCTTTTCAAATATCTTTAACTCCAATGGCTTTGCAATGACCAAGGCAATCAATACTGCCAATAAAAGCCTGGGTATGGCCTGCTTAAATTCAGAAAGGAATTTCTCCCTCTTTTTAAGGGTAGACACAATGTATCTATCCAAATTAAAAATCATCAGCATCCATACAATTCCAACCGCCAAAACGGCAAAAAAAGATTCAAAAACAGTGAAAAGTGCATAACCAACAGACAAGCCTGCAAACACCGCAGTAAAAAGAACAGTCCCTCCTATTCCAATAAATTGATGGATGGAACCTGGACACCGCTTCACCAGAGGTTGGTAAGCCCCTGAACAAAATACAAGAAAGCGTTCTAGTTTATTCATATAATAAGGAAACTCTTTAGATTTTAAACGAATTACCTTTCAAGGACATTGCCAAATATTTACTGAAATACACAATTATAACTCTTATTCCCAAAACCATTGTATATAACTGTTTTTCAATGATTTAAATAATAAATAAAATTAATATTTAAGGTTTATTCAATTTACATTTCTTAAAATGGCTAGTAACCATAAAATTAGAAGTACAAAACAAATAACTGTCCGCACCGATTGTCCGCTATTGATACAATCAAGTAAAAAAAGTGTTTTAATTATCGAAGAAATGAAGTATTTTGGGGATTAAAATTCAATACCCGATGATGACAAAAAACAACTTCTTTTTAATTTCACTCTTATTATTTACTTGTTCCTCAGTTTTTGCACAAAATCCTGAAAGATTTAAAGATCAGGTGGCTAAGATTAATAAAGATTATCCTGTAAAAGACAATTTAAATTCGATTGTATTTACCGGTAGTTCCACAATTCGTATGTGGAAAAGCCTGCAAAAAGATTTCCCTGAGCACAATGTAATAAATGGTGGGTTTGGGGGTTCACAAGCAAGTGATTTGAATTTTTACATCAACGAATTGATCCTAGATTATAAGCCTACCAAGGTATTTATTTATGAAGGAGACAACGATCTTTCAGCTGGTAAAACTGTAGAAGACATATTGGTCACATTTGACCTTATCATTAGTAAAATTCACGAAGCACTTCCAGAAACAGAAATCATTCTTATAAGCCCAAAACCAAGTGTTGCTAGATGGGAATTGGCTGATCAATACCTTGATTTAAACAAAAAACTAAAGAAATCCACAAAAGGTAAAAAATACTTAAAGTATGCAGATCTATGGAAGCCCATGCTTGCCGAAGACAAGGAACCTATGAAAGATATCTTTCTTAAAGACAATCTTCACATGAATGAAAAAGGTTATGCCATTTGGGCCAAAACTATTAAGAGGTTTCTATAAAACATTGAGGTAAAAAATAACACAAACAACTTCATTGAACCCGGATTATGTAATAGGATTCATAATGAGTGTTGAAATCGCAAGAATATCAGACTGTTTGGAGATTTTTAGCATAGCACCGCTATGGTGAAATCTCCAAACAGCAACGAAGTGGCTGATTTTAAAGCGATTTCAGCACGTAGTAGAATATCTATTGCATATTTTGGGTTGAATCAAAGGAGTAAGTTCAGCTACCTGTCTTTCAATTGACTCAATTTGCGTTTGAAAGGCAGGTAGTTTAAATACACTCTTGAAAGAATTGTTTTTTAATCTCCTTTATAACTTCTATAACCATTTTTTCCAGGCTTCAGTTGAGCATCCAATAGGCAAACTTTAAGCCCTCTTCCCGAGTCACAAATACTCAGAAAACAAGTTTTTCGGCTTGTTCGATAAAAGGGAGCATTTTATTTTATCTTAAAAACGTCCTTATATTGTACAAAACACAAAAGGAATTTGGAAAATAGCCTTTCCATTCCGTTATTTGCATTAAATTTCAGGAAACTGATTTATAAAGAAGAGGCGAGAGATCAGGCTCTGTGAACCTCTGGCAACCTTCCGAACCAAGGAAAGGTGCCAATACCTGCCCAATAAATAGGGAACGATAAATTAGAAAATAAGACAGCACTTACATTCTCCTTCTTTATCTATCTCGATTATTATATGCTATTCTGCGGCTTCGTTGAATGGGTTATTTTCATGTATGTACGATAAGAAAATTTCTAATATGGATTATAAAAATTTTGAAACACAAGCAGTAAGGATAGCTGCCTCCTCCTCAAATCAAAGAGAACATTCTGCTCCTATTTACTTAAGTTCCAGTTTTGTCTTTGATTCAGCAGAACAAGCTAGGCAAATGTTTGCTGATGAAATTGAGGGGAATATTTATTCCAGATATGCAAACCCTAACACAAGTGATTTAATAGAAAAAGTATGTGCTGCAGAAGGCACAGAGAGTGGTGTCACAACTGCTTCCGGGATGGCGGCAATGTTTGGCAGCATGGCGTCCTTACTTAGGCAAGGAGACCATGTTCTAGCTTCCAGATCATTGTTTGGGTCTACACACCAACTTTTAACGCGTGTATTCCCTAAATGGGGGATTTCGCATACTTATGGAGACATTTCTGAAATTGACCAATGGGAGCGCTTGGTTCAACCAAACACAAAGATGTTGTTTATAGAAACTCCTTCAAATCCGGGACTAGAAATTATAGATTTAGAATACATTGCCAAATTCGCAAATGCACACAACCTTGTTTTGGTTGTGGACAATTGCTTTGCTACGCCCTACCTCCAGCAGCCTGCAAAATGGGGGGCTCATATTGTCACCCATAGCGCAACCAAATTTATCGACGGTCAAGGAAGAGTGCTTGGAGGATTGATATTAGGAAAAAAGGAATTAATAGATGAGGTTCAGTTTTTCATGCGTCATACTGGCCCTTCTTTATCACCTTTTAATGCATGGATATTGGCCAAAAGCATGGAGACTTTGGCTGTTAGAATGGACAGACATTGTGAAAGTGCACTTAAAATCGCTCAGTATTTTGAAGGAAATAAGGAAGTGGATGTAGTGAAATATCCATTTTTGACTTCTCACCCCCAATTTCATCTTGCCAAAAAACAAATGAAACATGGGGGAGGAATCATCACCCTCACTTTAAAAGGGGGATTATCCAGAGCTAAAAAGTTCATTGACCAATTACAAATGATCTCTGTAACTGCCAATTTGGGCGATAGCCGTAGCATTGTTACCCATCCTGCTTCTACCACGCACAGTAAACTTACGGAGGAAGAGAGAGAGAAAGTAGGCATTTTAAATGGTCTTGTTAGGCTATCTGTAGGTTTGGAACATGTGGATGATATAATTCTGGATATAGAAAGAGCACTAGAAAAGTCCAAAAGCTAAAAAAAGGCCCCCAAAATCTATTTTAGATTTTGGGGGCCTTTTTTTAGCTTCTTTCAACAACGCCTGAGCGGTAAATTGAATTATTTTTTACTATCGGCCCCTTCAGGTACAGATACAGTCACTTCTTTGTCATTTTCAAGTTGGGTACTGACAACAAAATAAGGACCTACAATAACTTCTTGACCTTCCTCCAGTCCTTCCAAAATTTCAATATTTTCAAAATCGGAAATCCCTGTTTTTACTTCTTGAATTTTGGCTTTATTGTCATTTTTCAAGAACACCAATTCCTTCATATTTCCTTCGCCCTCACCTGATTCAATTTCTTGTCCAGTCCTCACTGTTACCGCTGCAAGTGGTATAGCTAAAACACCGACCTTCTTATCGGTAATGATCTCTACACTTGCTGTCATTCCAGGGCGAAAAGGGAATGGATTTTCATTAGACACCAAATCTTTATAAGACTCATTTATAATTCGAATTCGAACCTCAAATTCTGTCACAGCATCTGTACTTACCTTTTCATTGGCAGAATTGGCAATTGCTGTAACTACTCCTGTGAATTTTTTACCTGTAGAGGAGTAGGAATCCACTTCTATTAAAGTAGTATCGTTCATACTTATTCGAACAATATCATTCTCATTTACATTTACTCTTACCTCCATTTTTGACAAATCAGCAATCCGTAACATCTCGGTTCCGGCCATTTGAGCTGTCCCTACTACCCTTTCCCCTTTCTCCACGAGAAGGTTGGACACAATTCCATCAGTTGGAGAATAAACATTGGTTAACCTAAGATTTTCACCAGCTTCATCTACAGAGGCTTTCGCACTTTTCACGATAAATTCTGATGCAATAACAGACTGCTTTGATGCTTCAAGGTCGTTCTCTGCTGTTAGAAAATCAGCCTTTATCTGTTCAAAATCAGCATCAGAAATAACCTTATCATTATACAAAGAGAGGTTTCTATCGTAATTAAGCTTGGACCTATTATATTGAGCTTCGGCACGCTTTAGACTTGCCCTTGATTGGGCTAAATTAGCCATTTGCTGATTCAAATTGGCTTGAGCTCGGTCTAGGGCAGAAATGAAATTATCAGGCCTTATTTTAACCAATAGGTCCCCGACTTTTACAGAATCACCTTCATTAACATTTAATTCAATGATTTCACCAGCAACGTCAGGACTCATTTTGACCTCAGTTTCCGGTTGTACCACTCCTGAGGCACTTACCTTTTCAACAATGTCTTTTTTACTAACTTTACCTATCTGCACTTCCAAAGGCTTCTCTCCTCCTATCCATCCGGCTTGCTTTCCAACAAACATTACTATCACTAAGACAGCAACAATCCCTAGTAAAATGTAAATTAATTTATTTGACTTTTTCTTGGCCATTTTTCTGAACTATTAAAGTGTAAGAGGATTTCCTAAATAAAAATCCAGTACTTTGACGCTAAAAACATACTGGTATTTTGCAGTAACCAGGTCTGCTTCTGCATTGAATAAATTGTTTTGCGCAACTTGAAAATCAACGGCATTGATAGCCCCAACTTCAAAGCGTTGTTGTGCCATTCTAAATGATTCACCGAGAGCTTCAACCCTCACCAATGAGCTTCTGTAAGATTGCTCGGCAGCATAGGCAGAGGTATAGGCAGATTCAATATCCTGCCTTAAAAGATTTTTCGCTTCCATTTCCTGGATTTCACTCAAACGTTTTTGCACACGTGCCCTTTGCACCCCTGCCTTATTTCGGAAATTTGAAAACACAGGAATGTTCAAACCGATATTTGCTGATTGAGATAAATTGTTTTCAAATTGTTGAATTAAAGGATCTGGAGTCATAAATGTACTCTGATCTACATAATTGGAAAACACATTGGCACTTAGACTTAAACTTGGAGCAAAGGCTCCCTTGGCGATCTTGACTCCATACTCTGCACTCTTTACAGACAATATGGCTGCTTTGATCTGAGGTAACCTACTCTCCGCAATGGAATAAACTTCACCCACGCCTATATTACCAATCTCTAAACCATCAATACCAACCTCGGGAATAATTATACCAAATGAATCAGTAAATGGCAATTGTAGTGCCTGAGATAGATTTAACTTTGCGATTCGCAAATTGTTTTCCGCATTGATTACTTCCAACTCATTGGTTGCTTTTTGAGCTTCCAAATCCAGCTGATCAGCCTTAGGTAAGGCCCCTGCCATAACCAGGCTTTTGGTTCTTGCCAACTGATCCGTACTTGTTTTAAGTTGAGATTGAGCAATATTTAACTGCTCCATGGAAAAGGCAATATTGATAAAGAGGTTAATGGCATTCAAAGTAATGTTATTCCTCGCGGTCTCCACATTAAGCTTATTGACCTCTACATTTAATTTGGCTTGTTGAATACTATTTCTTACTCTACCTCCTGAATAAATAGGTAAGCTGGAATTTCCTGAAATATTTACATTTCCAATTCTTCTACTTTCAAAATCATTTGTTACCGGGTTAATCGACCTACCCCAACGAAAACCAGAACTTGCTCCCATAGAAAAAGAGGGTAACATCTGTCCTTTTGATTCCAATAAAGTTGCTTCAGAACTCATCAGGTTCATTTCAGACCTTTTGAGGTTTAAGTTATTCTCCAATGCAATCTCAACACTTTGTTCCAAAGTCAATTTACCTGAATTATCTTGGGAGAAAACCACAGTGGACAATCCTGAAACAAATAGCAATAGCAGTAAAATATGCTTTTTCATGAACTTTGGTATTTTATCATTTTTTCAATTAAAAAGTTTATCTTTTTCATTGATAATTTTCGAAAGCTAAATAAGCCAGCTTTTAACAAGCAAACCTAGTGCTAATTAGCCATTTACTTTCAAGTTTAAACCTTTCTCTTTAAAAATCACCTATAAATACCATTATTTAATTAATTTTAACGATAAGAGAACAAACAATAGCCTAGAGTGTTCGTATATGAACAATTCACTGTACAAAAATGAGACAGTTTTTCAAAAATAACACAATTAATTTTAGTGAAGTACAGGAATTACCAATTAATAGGGCATTCCTATTTGGGGATGGACTATTTGAGACAATGGTGTTCACAAATGGACGAATCAGATTCCATGAAGACCATCAGGAACGTGCTAACAATGGGTGCATAAAGCTCAAAATAGATGCTGAACCGGACCTGAACAATGTTAGCAAACTGCTATTGAATACCTTTGGCAAAATTTCGACATTACGGGTACGTTGGAATATCTTTAGGTCAGGGATTGGAAAGTACAGCCCTATGGATAACAAACACATTGAACATTTGGTAGTAGAAGACTTTCAAGCTTCTCCCCTATTTAAAAATAAAGCTTATATAAGCAATGACATCCAGGTTAATGGTACACCATGGTCAGGGACAAAAACCCTAAATGCCCTCACCTATGTTTTGGCCAATATTGAGCGTCAGGAAAAACAAATGGATGATGTAATTCTTCTCGATGACAATGGTTACGTTTCAGAAGCAGGAAGCGCTAATATTTTTTGGGTAAAAAATAATAAGTACTATACACCATCCTTGCAGACCAATTGCATAGCAGGTATAGGCCGTAAGCAAATTATAAATCAACTTAAAACTAATGGAATTAGTTGTCAAGTGGGTGCTTTTGAAAAGAAAGAACTAATGAATGCAGATCAAGTCTTTGTAAGTAATGTTACTGGCATTAGTTACTTCCAACGAATCGATAATAAAATTTTCGACACCAAGCCTGAATCTGCACTCATTTCTCTATTTTCCTTCTAAACTGATACTTCGGCTTTTATCCTTGGATGAGGATCATAGTTTTGCAATTCTATGTCTTCATATTTAAAAGAAAAAATATCTTTTACCTCAGGATTTAACTTTAATTGAGGCAATGGTCTACATTCTCTGCTAAGTTGAAGTCTTGCCTGATCCAAGTGATTGTTATAAAGATGAGCATCTCCCAAAGTATGAATAAACTCACCTGGTTCAAGATTACACACTTGTGCAACCATAACCAAAAACAAGGCATAAGATGCGATGTTAAACGGCACTCCTAGAAAGACATCCGCGCTTCGCTGATACAATTGACAAGACAATTTACCATCAGCTACATAAAATTGAAACAACAAATGGCAAGGTGGTAAAGCCATTTGATCCACATCGGCTACATTCCATGCGCTTACAATAAGTCGTCTAGAGTTGGGATTTTTCTTTATTTGATCAATAAGATTTTTAATCTGATCAATTTCTCCTCCTTTACCATCAGGCCAATGCCTCCACTGGTATCCATAAACAGGGCCTAAGTCACCATTTTCATCTGCCCATTCATCCCAGATAGAAACCTTATTGTCCTTTAGGTATTGGATATTGGTATCACCGGCCAAAAACCAAAGTAATTCATGGAAAATCGAACGTGTATGGCATTTTTTAGTAGTCACCAAAGGAAATCCTTTTGATAAATCATACCTCATTTGGTATCCAAAAACACTTAATGTGCCTGTACCTGTTCGATCTCCTTTTTTGATACCGTGGTCCAATATATGTTGTAATAACTGGTGATATTGTTGCATACTTTATTGCTTTTTAACTATAGTGCTGTTGGTAATATTTTTGGTAATCACCTGAAGTAACGCTATCTAGCCAGGTCTCATTCTCAAGGTACCAATCAACTGTTTCTTCAATTCCCACTTCAAAGGTAAGACTAGGTTTCCAACCCAATTCTTTGTTGATTTTATCTGCGTCAATTGCATAACGTTGGTCATGCCCTGCACGGTCTTTCACAAAGGTAATTAATTGTGCTGAAGCACCTTTATCCCTACCTAATTTTCGGTCCATGATTTCACATAGCAGCTTTACAATATCTATGTTCTTCCACTCATTAAAACCTCCAATATTATAAGTCTCATTGGTTATCCCCTCATGAAAAACAAGGTCAATGGCTCTTGCATGGTCTACAACAAATAACCAGTCTCTAATATTTTCACCTTTTCCATAGACAGGCAAAGGTTTGTTCTGCTTGATATTGTGAATACAAAGAGGAATAAGCTTCTCAGGAAATTGATTTGGCCCATAATTATTTGAGCAATTTGAGATTACTGTTTTCAAACCATAGGTATTAGCATAAGCCCTAACAAAGTGGTCCGAAGCGGCCTTTGAAGAAGAATACGGAGACTGAGGGTCATAAGGAGTCGTTTCAAGGAAATAACCTCCATCATCTAGAGATCCATATACTTCATCCGTAGAAACGTGATAGAAGAGGTGGTTTGCTTTGTCTTTCCAATGATTCTTTGCCGTATTTAAAAGATTTACAGTACCCATTACATTGGTTCTAACAAATGCCAACGGGTCTGTAATGGACCTATCAACATGAGACTCTGCAGCCAAATGGATTACATCTGTAATCTGATAATCGTTAAAAACTTCTTTTAAATGGTCTTCATTATTTATATCAACTTTTGCGAAGGTATAATTTTTTTCACCTTCGATGTCTTTCAAATTCTCCAAATTACCAGCATAGGTCAGGCAATCTAAATTTACTATCCTGTAGTTAGGGTATTTTTTTACAAAAAGTCTGACAACATGAGAACCTATAAAACCAGCACCTCCAGTAATCAATATTGATTTTTCCATTATATAATAATTTAGAATAAAATAAGTTTTTAAAATTTAAAAATAAACCGCGAAACAAGTAATAATTTTGCCGCATCAAACTGGAAATAAAACCAGACCAACCCCATACTATCTTATTTCTTAAAAGCCACAGTTCAATACGTATCTATCCAAGGGCACCCTTAAAGTTATTTGTCATTATGAAATCAAGCCCTAAATTTTGCTAGAATCTTCTCTAGCCAACTTGTTTTGAATTTTCCTTCCTCCATATAGTAACCGTCACCATAGCTGTTTTTCTTCATATAAGAGTAATTGTACCCATACCCATAATTGTAACCGCCAAAATCATAGGTGTCTCCCCCACTTTTCAGACCATTAAAAATAGCATAAAAATTTCGCACCTGATCATTTGCATATAGATCATTTATCATTAGCAAGTGATTTTTGTGGGTAAAATCATGTCTAACTATGTAAAGATTAACATCTGAAAAACGTAGCAAATCCATCGTTTCAGAAACCAGTCCAACTGGAGGGCAATCCATAATAATGATATCAAATTGTTGTTCCAATTTTTCCAAAAACCCCTCCATTTTATCCTTTAGTAGTAATTCAGCTGGGTTTGGAGGAACTGCTCCTGAAGGAACTGCGTATAAGTTTTCATAAGGCGTTTTAAGGATAATTTCATCTGCAGAGTCCTTGTCTACTAAAAATGTGGATAGCCCTTTTTTATTTGAGATTCCCAGGTATTTAGCAAGTTTAGGTTTTCTAAGGTCAAGCCCGATGATACAAGTTTTTTTTCCACTTAAGGCCATAGCTGAAGCAAGGTTCAAGCTAATATAAGTCTTACCCTCTCCAGAAATACTGGAAGTAACCAATATTTTTTTGCATTTCTTTTCACTAGCTATATAAAAAAGAGCTGACCGAAGGGACCTAAAAGACTCTGAAGCTAGGGATCTAGGATGTTCGGCTACTAATAAATTGGTGTTTTTATCACTGTAACCTATGGTTCCTAGCAATGGGATTCTTAGTAAATTTTTCAATTGGATCTGATCCATCACCCTGTTGTTCAAGTAATGAAAAAGAACTAAAAACCCAAAGGGGAGAAAAAAACCTAAACCAATAGCATAGGTGTAGTTCTGTGTCTTTTTAGGGTAAATAAGTGTCCCTCTTTTGGCATAGTCTACAATGCTATTATCTGGAACATTAGATGCTTTGGCAATTCCCGCTTCTGCTCTTTTTTCTAATAAGTAAGTGTACAGATTTTCTCTTAATTTAAATTCTCTCAGAATATTGGTGTAATCCGATTCTGCCTTAGGTAGATTAGAAAATTGTTTATCAAAGGAGATTAATTTTTTTTGATTTTCCTTTTTCTTGCTTTCCGTATTTGAAATAAGGTTCTGAATATTTTCGAAAATATTCTCTTTCAATCTCTCTATTTGTTGATCCAAAACCTCGACATCAGGATGTGTATCTTTAACAATAGAAAGCAACTTTCTTCTTTCCAATGAGAGGTCTACCAGAGACTTAATCATCTCATTAAATAGCCCATCCGTAATACCTATCACAGAAGGGGCTACAATTTCTTCAAAAGAATCTGTCTTATTGACGAGGTAACTTTTTAAAGTTTTATAGTATGCCAACTCAAAGTCAATGGCTTGAATATTGGCTTCTAAAACCTGAATATTGTTTAGTACTCCTCCAAATTCGGCATTCACATCGAGCATTTTATTTTGCACCTTAAAAAGCTGCATTCTCCCTTCTACAGATTTCAAAGAATCCTCAACGATATACAGTTGTTCCTCTATAAATTTTAAAGCATTTTCTGAAATTCTATTCTTTTCTTTGAGGTCATACTCAAGAAAAGCATCCATTAGAGCATTGATATAATCACTTCCTTTTTCTACAATCTTAGTGACTGTACTAATCTCCAGCACCGTACCATAATCTATTAGTGGCCTAACCTGAACTGCGTTGGAATAACTATCTATTAAAGCTGATGGTGAATGAAGCAAAAATTCATAGGTATCATACTGTCGCAAATTGTCAAGTAAGAAAATTTTAAATTTAGCATCTTCACCAAGCACATCTTCACCAAACTTCCAATCCTTTCTAAAGACATCCCGTTCTTCTTCCTCATACTTATTACTCATGAAGAATTTATCCAACAAGGTGTTTTCTCCGGGAAGTAACCTAAAAGTAGTATCTGAAAGGATATTTATTCTTATTTTCCTATTGGTTATTTGAGGATACTCCCAATCTACCTCTACCTTAATAGGACTGTTTTTATACAGTTCAATTTCTTTAATATTGGTAGAAGCAAAATAACTTACATCAAAATGAAGCTGTTGCAAGGCCTCTGTTGCAAGGTTTTTTGAAGAAAAAAGCAAAATATCATTGGTGAGGTTTTCCCCACCTGAAAAAATATTGGACCTATCCAAAATTCTCACTTCAGGGGAAGCATTACTTTTAATCATTACACTGCCTTTTACCTCATACTTTTCCATTGTATACCTGTGAAAAAGAAAAACGACAATTAATCCGATAATAATACAGATCAAATACAAAGGCCAATACCTAAAGTATTTGATCAAATAATATTTAATATCAATCGGCTTTTCTTGTTCGTCAAACTGGGATAAATCGAGATTTTCCATAATTAAAAAAGTCCTGAGGTGATTCCATAAACAAACATCATCGCAGTGATAATAGAAACCCCCAGCTGTAAACTTGCAGTTAAATTTTCTCCTGAACCAATTTGTCTGATTTTCATTGGTTGAAGGTATAAAATATCATTGGGCTGTATAAAGTAATAGGGAGAGGCTAAGAGTTGCCTATCGTTAAGGTTAATTTGGTGAATTTTTGTTCCACCATCATATTGTCTTATCAAAAACAATTCATTCTTCCGGGCCAATATGCTTGATTCGCCGGCCATGGATATGGCATCAAAGATAGTTGCTCGATTTTTCAATATAACTTTTGGCCCAACTTGGCTGAACTCTCCCAAAGTAGTAAATCTTATTCCACCAATTCTTAATTTAACCTGTACCTCATCTTTGAAATAATAACTGATTGATTCCTGCACCTTTTCTATAGCCTCAGCTTCAGTCAACCCTGAAATTTTAATGGGTTCCAAATTGGGAATTCTGATATAGCCATTTTTATCTATTGAATACCCCGAAAAATAAAACACATCCATAGCACCGCTAGTACCTCCAGACCTCCCAATCCTAGAAGCATTGGCCCCTTGAAATTCAAATGCTCTTAATAGGTCTTGATTAGAGGAGGCAAAATCCACATCTATAATATCAAAAGGCTGTAATACATACTCATAATCCACTTGAGCGTAAGGGATAAATTCATCAAGTTCTATTGGCGAATTCCCATCTAAATTTTGAAGATAATTGATTCGCTTATTACTTATACAAGAAGTAATTAAAACAAAAAACAAAACCGGTAGGACCAGCCTCTTCATAGAAAAATAGTTTATGATCACCTTCAAAATTAATTAAATATGTACGTTTTGGAAAAAAAAAGAGGGTAATTAATTTAATGTACCTTATTTCGCTTCCAATAAGCGATTATAAGCATTATAAATTTCTTTTTGAATGGATTTTCTTTCAAATTTATCAATTACACGTTGGTAGAGATTTTCAGCATACCCCTGCATGTCTGCCCTTCTTACAAATGCAAATTCCATGGCTTCCTTCAAGGCAGATACTAGTCCTACCTGAAATACTAAGGCTGTTTTTTTATGCTTAACCAAATCAGTATTTCCAGGGATGTCTGAACATATTATTGGGCAACACATCGCTCCCGATTCTAGCAACACATTGGGAAATCCCTCTCTGTAGGAGGGATGAATCAATACATCAGAGATAGCCATATAATGCGCTACATGATTTGTCCAAGGCACATGTACTATCCTTGGATGATCAGTTATCTGGTTAATCGTTTTAGGGTCAAGTGGGTTTAGGTCTTGTTCAAAATCTCCCAACAATATTAATTTTGACCTGTTGACTATCTTTGACTGGATAAAAGCTTCCACCAAATCTGCTATTCCTTTATCCTTTACTAACCTACCCACTGATAAAATAAGAAAATCATCATCCCCCGGCACAATTCTCATGGTGGCCGCAACCAAATGATTTTCCTGAAGGTTGTTCCTATCAAAAACTTCTAAGTCAACCCCATTTGAAGACCCTTCACTAATCACCCTTACCTTCTTTGGGTTAACTAGTTTTTTCTCCACAATGAATTTCATTAATGAGTGAGAATTTGGCCAAACTTCATCTGCAAAACGATAAGTAATTTTCTCAATATCTGACAAAAATTTTGCCTTCCTCCCCTTTTCAACGATAAAAGGGAGTCCTGCTAAGGTATGAATCTTAACAGGAACCCCTGCCAACTTAGCAGCAATCATCCCAAGTAAACCAGCTTTAGGGGTATGCGTATGTACGATATCTGGTTTTTCCCTTTTAAAAAGCTTGAAAAGTAACCATAAACAGTAAATATCCTTAACTGGGGTAATCTTCCTAGTGAAAGGGATCACTTCTTTCCTTATGCCTTTTTCGTTTTTTAATACATCTAACCATTCCTTTCCTTCCCCACTAACCATTAGCACGTCAAACCCTTTATCTGACATGTAACTCATTTGATTTTTTAATAATAATTTGAGAGAAATGGGAACAGTTGTGATCCTAATTAACTTCGGCATTCAGCTATTATTTATTTAAAAGGTCAAATATACCTATTATATCGGTTGAAAAATAAAATATTCTATCCTCTAGGCTTCTATTTTTTCTCTTTGAAAACGAATAGATTTGGTGTATAGTGGATTTTCTATAAGATTTATTTTAATCAATCAAAAAGCACACCACAACATGAATTGATAAAACTCTTCCAAACTAAGAATACAAACCTTTGAAAATCAAAGAATTTAATGTTATTAACCTATTAAATAGGCAAGTAATAATCATAAAAAATTAACAATCACCTTGCTCTATTTTACTTCATTATTTTTTTTGAACAACCTTAATCAAAGTACCATAAACTTATATAAAAAAAATAGGTCATAAATACCCATTTAAAAGTCCGATTAAACCCGGATTGTGTAATAGGATTTCTCCGTCCTGACAATAGTCAGGGGTGAAGCCTGTCCTGTATTTACGAAAAATGTTTCAATCGAAAGAAAATCAGCCTGTATGTAGAATATTTTAGCACGTAATAGATTGTCTATTGCATATTTCAGTTTAAAGAAAAATAAAAAGGGTGAGATTAACCTCACCCTTTTTACTATTTAATAAGTTTAAATTACTTAATCGAATGCTGGATCTTGAACCAAGGTTGGTGAACCATCTTTGAAAGACCTTTCAATGGCCTCTAGAGGCACAGGAAAATACTCATGAACCCCTTTATCAAAGTTGGCATTACTAAGATAAGTCCTTTTCGTTCCTTCCTCATCTAGGTAGGCATTCATCGTCTCAGCAGCAATTCCCCAACGTTGCAAGTCAAAGAATCTATGTCCTTCCATGGCAAACTCAAGTCGCGTTTCCATTCTCACAGCTTTCCTTGCTACATCAGGATCTGTCCATGGAGTATCATAGGTTGAGATCACATAATTAGCAGCAGGTTCTCCTTCTACAATTGTATAATCATTCCTCTCAGCACCTTGTATAGCTTTAGGTACAAAGCCATCCGGATTGGCTGCTCTTGTTCTTATTAAATTAACAAGCTCTCTTGCTCTTTCCAGATTTCCCAACTCTACTTCCGCTTCTGCCAGCCATAGTATTACCATATCCAAACGCATAATTCTGTAGTTGTTCGCAGACAATCTAGGATTTGCGCCTATACCGAAAAACTCAGGTTCTGCTACATGTTTGATTGGAGAATATGGCCCTGCATAATTTTGATCCCTAATAAAATCACTTCCATGAATTTTATATCTTTTATAAAGGATACCTCGTCTACCTACAGTATGATCCAATCTCGGATCCAAAGGTCCTTCGTAAGCATCAAATGGGTCATCCCAGGCTAAACCTTGATCGTTATTTACATCACTATCATTGAAAGTATCCAATAATGGAAGACCGTCTGCTGAAGTTTTGTAAGCATTTACCAAATTTTGAGAAGGCTGATAAAAACCACAGCAACCCCAAGGATCAGTATACGGATAATTCAAAGTTGTCCCTTCATTGGCGGCAGCAGTAGTTGCACTGGAAATTGAAAATTGAATCTCAAAAATAGACTCTTCATTGTTCCTTCTTCCCACCAAGAAATTTTCTTCAAAGGTATTGGTAAGTGTGAATGGTCCATTGTTCAATATATCATCCAAAAGTGTTTTCGCTTCAGCCAAAACAGTAGCATTGGCCGCCCCAGTAGATTGATCCCAGCCTTGAAACATTTTGGACTTTGCAAGGAAAGCTTGTGCCGCCCATTTGGTAGGTCGTCCCACATCCACCTGGGATTCTGGCAATGCATTCATTGCAGCCTCAAAATCAGCCTCAATATTAGGCCAAATCTCCTTATCATTAGGAACTTTACTACTTTCTAAATCAATTAGATCGAAGGTATTGTCATCTATATAAGGTACTCTTCTCCACATTTTTCTTGCCTCCATATGAAAAAAGCCCCTTAAAAATCTAGCTTCAGCTATAATCTGTGCCCTTCTCTCATCAGAAACATCAGCTGCTGCTTTAAGCGTGTTAAGCACGTCATTTGTTTTGGCCACACCTTTGTAAACAGCCCTCCATTTATTCCTTAGGTGCAAATTGGTAGGCTGAAAATCAAAAGCTTCCAAGAAGGATTGCTCAGGTTGATCCCCTGCATCTGTACCTTTGTAAGCGTCATCAGAAACGACGCCACCATATACCCAGTTGTCTATAGTTCCATTCCATCCAGACTGTCCGTCTAGTCCATACCCATCTATCATCGCGTAAGCTCCTAATAGAAGCCCTTCTACGCCTTGTCCATTTGCCAAATCAACTGTACTGAATTGACCCTGTGGAACTGTTTCCAAAAACTCTTCCTGACAGGAAGAAATGGACAATCCCAGTACAAATGCGGTAGCAATTTTTAAATATATTCGTCTCATTAGTTTGCTTCTTTATGTTATGAATGATTAAAACGTAACATTTATTCCCAAAATCAAATTTCTGGAAATTGGCATATAACCCCCATCAAATCCGACAGTATTGTTACTTCCTGTTTGAATTTCAGGATTAGTACCAGTGTATTTAGTCACAGTAAACAAGTTCTGTCCCTGGAAATAAATGGCTGCATTACTCATACCTATTTTCTTAAGCAATACATCAGAAAGGTTGTATGTCAATTGCACATTTCTCATCCTAAAGTAAGAGCCATCCTCAACAAAATAACTGGAAGGTCGGCTACTCACCTGGTCATTTATATCCATGATAGGGAAAGTTCCTCCTGGATTACTAGGTTGCCAAGCATCGTACAATGCTGTCTTGGATTTGTTACCTTGGAACGTATTAAAATCAGTCCAGTAGTTAATGTAATTAAAGATATCATTGCCTACTGATCCGTTACCGAATAAAGCAAGATCCCAGTTTTTATATCCTAAATTTATATTGATACCATAAACAAAGTCTGGATGTGGATTTCCTATTACGGTTCTATCAGCATCAGTGATAACGCCATCATTGTTCACATCCTGAACCTTAAATTTACCTACCGCATTGTAATTACCATAAGCTGGATGGCCATCTACTTCCTCTTGGGTTTGAAATATTCCAAGGTTGTTATATCCGAAAAATGAAGAAATTGGATAGCCTGCTTGTGTAATCGTAACTGATGGTACTCTTGTCGAGGTTCCAAACAATACGTTATCATCATTCTCAGCCAAATTATCTACATTGTTTCTATACATAGAGATATTACCGGAAATCCCATATCTTAACTCTCCACCCAATGCAGTATCATCCAAGCCTAAGTTAAGGTCAATTCCTTTGTTAGTCATTTGTCCAACATTGAAGAAAGGAGCCGTTGCGTCTCCATGACCATAATTAATTGGGGTTTGGAACAACATATCAGATGTCACTCTGTTCCATAAATCCAATTCAAAATAATACTTACCGTCCATAAACTCAACATCCAATCCTATATTGTTGGAGGTAGTAGTCTCCCATTTGGCATTAGGATTCCCAAAACGTTGTGTATCAAAACCCAATGCTGGTGTAGAACTTGATCCATCTATTGGATAGCCCGCATTGAAAATATTTGACCTATAAGTGGTGTAGGCATTATAGTCTCCGATCAGTTGATTTCCAGTCTTACCCCATCCGTATCTCAATTTCATATCGGAAACAAAAGGCAATGCATCAGCTACTGCTGCCTCATCTGATAATCTCCAACCTAAACTAAATGCAGGGAAAGTTGCATTTCTGGATGCAGCAAGAAATCTAGATGAACCATCATTTCTCAATATAAACTGAACCATGTACTTCCCATCATAGGAGTAATTCAATTTACCAAACTGTGAATAAAGACGGTAATCGCTTTCTACACTCCCAAAGTTTGTTGCCGTATTAGGATCTCCCAAATCAAGATAGGAGATTATAGGATTGGTCTCAAAAGCAAATCGCTGACGTGACGCACCAAATATCTCTCCAAATTCTTTAATTGATTCTAAACCCAGATAAGCATCAAATGCATGAACATCATTAAAGGTTTTTGTATAACTTACTGTATTGGTCCAAACCCATTGATAAGAATAGGAATTCTCAGCAGTAGAGCTATTTACAAAATTACCCTCCACATATTCCGGCTGAGGTCTACCAATATATCTTGCTCTACGGTTGTTGGCATCTATACCAAAACTAGACCTTACATTAATATTGTCCGTTAAATCTATCTGAGCATAAACATTACCAAATGCCCTCAATTCAAGATTTCTATTGTCTTTTGCTCTTTCCAAGAAGGCAACTGGATTGTAATTGTTCCCAAGATTAGCACCACGGCTACCAGCGAAATTACCCATAATGTCATACACTGGTAATAATGGGTGTTGTAGGGAGGAACTAAATACAGCATTTTGTTCTTCGTTATTTCCTCTTGAACCATTTCCAAAACCACCTTTTCTATTGCCTACTGTTACAGAGAGATTTTCCCCAATCGTAAGTCTATTATTAAGCGCTTTAAATTCTGTATTTGCTCTTAATGAATACCTGTCGTAACCAATATTATTGATTACACCATCCTGACTAAAGTAATTAAGAGAAAGGGCATACCTTCCATTTTCTGTACCTCCATTGGCCGTTACCTGATAACTTTGTATTGGTGCAGTCCTGGTAGAAGCGGCCCACCAATCGGTGTCAGCAGCTCTTGTAATAGGGTAGATATTTCCTGGTCTAAGGGCATAAAGACTAGGATCCACTGCTGGATCTCCTTCCATCGCACCACTTGGGAAAACATAATCTGGAATACTTACTTCACCATTAGGCCCCCAGGAATATTGTCCATGAGTCGGAGCGGTATTTGGGTTTCCGTAAATATTGGCCAGATACAAGTACTCTCCTAATTCCTCTGCATTAAGTGGGTCGGGACCACGGTCGGAGGTTTGTGTACCATAATAAGCATTAAAAGAAATAGTAGGTTTACCTACTTTACCTCTTTTTGTGGTGATAATAATCACCCCATTTGCCGCTCTTGATCCATATATGGAAGCTGCAGATGCATCTTTCAATATCTGAATGGATTCAATATCGTTCGGGTTCAAATTACCTTGTTCCTGAGTAGGTACTCCATCAATAACATACAATGGATCGTTATTATTAATAGTACCAAATCCCCTAATTCTCACTGTTGCTCCTCCTCCTGGGGTAGCATCATTGACAATCGTAACACCTGCAGCCCTTCCTTGAAGCTGTTGGGCAAAGGTCGTTGCGGGAATGGCCAATAATTGCTCTGAATCAACAGAAGTAACGGCGCCAGTAATTTCTCTTCGAGATTGAGATCCATAACCTGTTACTACTACTTCATCCAAACCACTTAGCCCTTGTTCTAAAACAACATCTATGGTTGTCCTGTTTCCAACAACTTCTTCGACGTTATTGAAACCCAAAAAGGAAAATACCAAAGTTGCTTGTTGATTGGCAACTGTTATGGTGTAATTACCATCAAGGTCAGTGACTGTTCCACTTGATGTACCTTTTACTAAAACGGCCGCTCCCGGAAGAGGATCTCCCAGATCGTCCGTTACTGTACCAGAAAGTTCTATCTGAGCCAAGGTAAATCCCGTACTCACTAACAGAATCAACAGTACTAAACTGCACAATTTGTAAATTTTTAACATAAGTAAATTTTAGGTTTAAGTAATTAATCAAATTAAAGAATTCAAAAGGTATTGGTCATAAATAACATTTTCATGTAAACCTTATAAACCCATATTTGTTTAGAACAAACAAATATTAATTTTAAACTGGAAATTGGATTAAAAGGAAAGTCATAATAGTTTTTGTTTAGCTGTCTGTTATATCCAAACAATAATAAATTTATTAAAAAAAAATTGATCAAATTGATAAATGCAATTTTACCATTTTTTCTGTCAAACAAAAGCAATTTGATGATAATTTTTGACTCACAAACCTATAGTATCAATAGTCAAACAACAATAAATTAAAAATTTATGATGATAAATATGCAATTTTTTATTTAATTTTTAACATTTATAAATACAATAATTGCGGAAAATAATTTTAAATAAAATATAATCAAAGTAAAGCATGATAAAAACACATAAAATTTTCTTAACAACCATGAACTACAAATTCAATTCCTGTAGATACTTAATTAAAAGCCATAAGCTTTTAATTTTATTTTCATAGCAGTTTTCAATACATAGAACTGGAAGAATAATTTAATTTTATTTTCGGTAAGGTTACCGCTTTTAAATTTATTTATAAAAATATATAAGAGTAAGTATAAATTTATGTCGGAAATTTTTTTAAACATACTGAATCAAGTTTTCAATCTTACAATTTTTACTGAGATAATTGGACTCAATTACAGAAAAAATTACTCCTTTCAGAAGATCATAATCCTATTTCTCTATACTTAAACCCGAAATAGGCAATAGACAATCTATTACGTGCTGAAATCGCTTCAAAATCAGCCACTTCGTTGCTGTTTTCAATTTCACCATAGCGGTGCTATGCTAAAATCTCCAAACAGCCTGATTTTCTTGCGATTGCAACACTCATCACGAATCCTATTACATAATCCGGGTT
>NZ_JBSXOH010000033.1:0-97216 GCF_056859355.1 Cyclobacterium sp. L-R | reverse complement strand
TCCGTCCTGACAATAGTCAGGGGTGAAGCCTGTCCCGTGTTTACGGGAAGTGTTGCAATCGCAAGAAAATCAGGCTGTTTGGAAATTTTAGCATAGCACCGCTATGGTGAAATTGAAAACAGCAACGAAGTGGCTGATTTTAAAGCGATTTCAGCATGTAATAGAATGTCTATTGCATATTTCGGGTTAAAGCCATTTCTATTTATGCTCTGGAGCCCAAAGGAAAATACAATTAGAATTGTTGAAACTTTATGATTAAGCGCACCATTAATTAGCGTCTACTCATTCGCTTCAATAGCTTAAAATGGGACAGAATTCCTCCAACATAACTCATCTGATTGGGCTGAATATTGTGATCGGCCAACACTGCATACAATATCTGACTGAGCTGAGGGTAATACATATGGTGTATGTGCGGGAATAAATGATGAGCGATGTGATTGTTAAAACCTCCCAAAATAAAGTTGGCCGTTTTACTGAAAGGATGCATATCGTTGGAGCTCTTGATCTGGTTCATTACCCAAGAAGTTTCAATCGTTCCATCTTCAGTTGTCTCAGGATACAGGGTTCCCTCAACATGATGCGTAATAAAAAAGGTCAGCAATAGAAATAAAGATTGTGCCAAATGCATGGCTAAAAACCCCAATAGCACTATCGACCAAGCCTGTTGAGAATAAAGCAAAGGTAAGCCCATGATCAGCACAAAATAGCTGCTTTTTTGGATCCAAAATAAAAGGTGATAGCCTCGATTCTTTACCTGATCGTATTCATCCTTGGAATAAAGCAAGTAGAAATCTTTCACCAATATCCAAAAAAGGGAATAGGTGGTATAGGCAATTGGTGCATAGATCGGTTGAAATTTATGGTACCAAAACCAGGGACTTCCAGGAATTATCCGAATCAATTTTGAAATCCTCAGATCGGAATCGTAATCTTTAACATTCGGTGCAAAATGATGGGATTGCACATGTCTTTGCTTCCAGGCCTCTCCGTGCGCACCTACAAGTGTGTACAAAGCAATAAAGCAAAGGTTATTGACTTTTTTACTTTTAAAGAGGCTATTGTGTGAACAATCGTGAGAGAAATTGAAAGCAAGCAACAAGGTCATAAAGCCAAATGACACATAGGTCAATATAAACAATGAAGGACTTTGGACAATAAATAACAGGGCATAGAAAATCACGGACAAAGAAAAATAAAAGGAAAATTTAAGGATATTTAATATAAGGAATGCCTTTCTATCAATAAGCAATTCCTGCTCCACTTTCCTATAAATGGTCTGTAGCAATTCACTGTCCTGGGCTATATGAAGGTGTTTATTTCTCAAAAGGCATGGTCTGTAGGGTTCTATTGGCTCCCATGTATTTCAAAAACCTAAAATGTGCGGCAATTGATTTACCATAAGGCATTTCCATATAAGTCAAACCATGTTTATCCGCCAACTGCCGAAAGAGAGGCAGTATTTTCAGGTAATGGACATGACTAATATTGGGCAACAAATGATGAAGGGCATGTGCATTGAATCCGCCGAGTGTCCAATTCAAAAGAACACTATTGGCATTATAGTCTACAGAAGTACACATTTGAAGCTTGGCCCAACTCATGTTTAGTTTATTATTGGCATCAGGCTGGGGATGCGCCACATAATCTGAAACATGTGACACCCCTAAAACAGCTACAAAAATGAGGGAAATCATAAAGTGATTCAATAGAAACGCAAGCATGACAATTCCCCAACCAAAAGGCAATAGGTAAACAGGAAGGAAAATCATGTACCCAAGGTACAGCACTTTGTAAATCAACAATTTGAATACTTCCTTTCGTGGTATTTCGACTTTAATAGTCCGACTTGAATAATTCAATAGCATTAAAGTATCTCTAAAAAAGAACCAGTTAAGCGAATACAAAAGATAAAGAAAAGGTGCGTAAATGTATTGATAGCGGTGAAACCACTTTAATTCCTGGGTTTCAGTCATACGGAAAACGGGATTGTTTAATACATCAATATCACTTCCCTCCACATTGGTATACAGGTGATGGGATTCATTGTGGTTTTTACCCCAAACATAGGCATTGTTTCCCTGAAGGTTAAAGCTAAAAGAGAAAAGAAATTT
Organism: Cyclobacterium sp. L-R; assembly: GCF_056859355.1. Classification (NCBI taxonomy): domain Bacteria; kingdom Pseudomonadati; phylum Bacteroidota; class Cytophagia; order Cytophagales; family Cyclobacteriaceae; genus Cyclobacterium; species Cyclobacterium sp. L-R. Next base: position 95,102 of record NZ_JBSXOH010000033.1, on the reverse strand, counting down.
ATTCCAAAATTTACTTTTTACCGCCACACCATGTGCAGCATCATGAGAAACATTGAAGGCTGTCAGTAGCACAAAAAAGCCCATTAGTAAATAGAAAACAAAGAAGCTAGCAAGGTTAGTACTCGATAACATCAAAATATAAAACAAAAGGTCTAGACCAAAATAAAGGAAAATCTTAAAGTACATGGTACTGTTCCCTGATTTCTCCAGTTTATTCTTGGAGAAATATTCCGACAGAACTTCATTCAGTTCCTTGTAAAAAGCCGTCCCTTCATCCTTGGTAAACTTTAATCTATTCATAGCCGAGTATTCCTTATGATTTACTTAGTAATATAGCACAAAAGTACCTCAGTATTAGCGATAAACTTCTAAGCAGGCAAAATTTTACCCCACTATATTTGCTTCTTCTCCCGACCAAACGCGCTCAGATCAGTTTTCTGTCACCCGCATCACTCCTTTCATCATTCTCCAATGTCCCGGAAAGGAACAAATGAATGGATAATCACCAGGTTTGTCAGGTGCGGTAAAGTCCAATTGAAACACTTGGTTAGAATTGACCAATGGTGTAAAAAACAATACCTCCTTCAAGTTCGGCACAAAGTTTTTTTCATACCCATCTTCCAGACTGGCCATATTGTCTGCCGCCACCCCTACTTTTTCAGAAGCTCCGGGTTCAAGGATCAACACATTGTGGGGCATTTGATCTTTGTTATCGAACAGGATGGAAACCGTTTTTCCCGCTTTCACTTCAAAGCTCTCTTTATCAAAAAGCATTTTACCTGGAAGTGTTGCCAGGTTAATTACAATTTCTCCTTTTTTATTGTCAGCAGTCTTTTGTAAAACCCGCGATTCTTCATCAGGGTACAGCAGTTCCAAATGATCTTGTTTAAAATTCATTACCGCCGTCACTCCTTCCAAATCTTGAAAGTCTTGCTCCGAAAGTACGTCCACTCCATATTGTGCATACTTGGGATCGTCCATAATAAAACCGGGCACTTGCAATTCTGCTTTAGAAGCCAGAGGCCTGAGTAATCTTGCCGCTTTTTCAGGCTCATCCGCTAGAAAGGTTTTGTCTTTAATGAACATCTCCATCCATACTGGTTTCAGATGCTTAAAGGATTCCTTCAAAGCATAATCCAAGTAATCATCCGTTGGTAAAGCCGAAACCTCCAAGAGGGTATTCACCGTGGCCTCATTTTCAAAATGACTCAAGGCTATTACAGCTTCCAAGCGAACGCGAGGGGAAGCATCTTTGGATAGAATTTTAAGCTTTCGTTGCACATCATTAACTTCATCCTTCCAATAAAACAAAACCCTGGTAGCAGCCGCTTTTATTGGCGCTTCAGGACTGTCCAACAAGCCCTCCAACAAGGAGAGGTTAGGCTGGTTAAATTGCTGATAAACCCATAAAGCTTCCATTCTTAAATGCTCTGAATTTGGATCTTTTTGATCCAATTGATCCACCCAAGTTTGTAGCGCAGGAGCAACCTGTTCCCAATCATATTCTCTCAGTTGAGTTCTGGCCCTATACCTTTCCCTATCCTCATATACTTTTAGCTGATCAAGTAAATCCCCAATAGCTAATTGACTCATGTCTACTACTTTCAGGGGCTTTTTGTCCTTATGGGTAATTCTCCAAATTCTGCCTTTACTTGAATCCCTTAAAGGATCACGGAAATTTTGCTCCCCGTGTTGGATAATAGGGTCATACCAATCTACTACATACAATGCACCATCTGGGCCAAATTTTAAATCAACCGGACGGAAATTCGGATCCTTGGACTGGAGCAGAGGAGTTGTTTCATCTGCCTGAAAACCACTACCATCATCACTTATCACATGTTGTTTTACTCCTTGAAAACCTATAAAAGTATTGAACAAAACATTGCCTTGGGCATTTTCAGGAAAAGCCCTGCTGGATATGATTTCTATCCCACAGGTTTTTGGTTTGACTGGAGAATTCAAGAAATCTTTCATCACCATGTGCTTTTTTGGATAATCAATGTCCACGGTAAGCGGTGGTGCAAAATAATTCATCCCTGTAGAAACATCTGCCACTAAATGTGTCCCATCCCGCATAAAAACATTTCCCCAGGGATTGGCATAAGGATAAGAGATATAGGGTTCCAACTTCATGGTATAAGGTTCATACCTCCAGGTAGTCCCATAAGCACCTCGTCGGGGACCATAGGGCGTTTCAATTTGCGAATGCAAGAAAGTACCCATATGAAAATACAGTGCTCCATCTTGTCCCCAGGTAAAAGCACTTAAGCTATGGTGGGAATCTTCTGTCCCCAAACCACTAAATAAAATCTTTCTGGAATCGGCCTTTCCATCACCATCCGTATCTTTCAAATGGACCAGATCAGGCGCCTGAGTAACATATACGCCCCCATCCCCTTGCTCAAAACCCAGAGGAAGATAAAGACTATCCGCAAAAATGGAATGCTTGTCTGCCTTTCCATCAAGATTGGTATCTTCAAGGATTATCAGTTTATCCAAAGGCATATCCCCAGGCGTATACTGCGGATAAGAAGGCATACTGGACACCCACATTCTACCTTGTGGATCAAACGTTATTGCAACCGCATTGGCGATGGGAAAATCCAATTCAGAAGCAAACAGTTCAATTTTATAACCTTCCTGAAGTACAAACTGGGACTTGGCTTTCTCAAGCTCTTCCAAAGTAGTAGGCTGGGATTTTGTCTTTTTAACTCCTTGGTTAAAGCTTGTGATTTTTTTGGCTTTCTCTATGTCTGCCAGGGAATTGGCAGCACTTCCATTCCATACCACACTATCCAATCGCTCTATAATACCATCAATAACCCTGTTTTCTTCCTTCAACTTCTCACCCCCTGACCACTCTTTGCGTCGGCCATAGATATACTCTCCATTTTGCGCTTTAAACCGATAAAAGAAATGCTGGTTTTTCTTGGCTACCGCTTCCCTAAGCAATTCAAAAGAAGCATTTTCTTCCCAAGTAGCCACTGGAAAGTCCAAAGCTTCAGCCATGTATTCACTTACCTTTAGGTAGCCATTGTCGGTAAGGTGAATTCCATTCGATGTCAGTGCCTCTGATGAACCCATCCACTCTTTGGTAGGCTGGTACAAATCAATAAAAGGAATATTTAAGCTTGCTGCCACCTTGCGCATCTGCTCAGTATACAATGACAAGTTTTGATTGTTTACCTTAGGGTCCGGTAAAAAGCCTCCTATATTTTCCTGCGCAATAGGTGAGACCAAGATAATTTGAGGGCTATTTTCACCATTAAATTGCTGTTGCTGTAAGGGTTTCAAGAAGTCCTGTAGGTCTTTGCTGAAATCGGTCAGACCTTCCTGTCCTTTAAAAGCTTCATTGAGACCAAAACAGGCAAAAATCACATCTGCTTTCTGCTGATGCAAATGATCATCTAATGTACCAAAATCTAAAGGCCTTGGTCTAAGGCTGACTTCATCTGCATTCCAGGCAAGATTCCTTACTTTAAGGTTTCTTTCAGGAAAACTTTTATACAAAAGGGTTTCAAAATAATTGTTGTTCTGAAGTCGATCCGCGAAGGTGTTTCCTATAAAAACAATATTGCTATTGTCCTTTGGATCGAAATGGTGCACTACCTCTTTGCTTTCGCAAGCAAATAAAATAGAAAATGCCAAAATGACCTTTGATCCAAGAAATTTAATTGGGCCTACATTAATCATTTGATGTTGTTTATAAACTAACAGCGTTTAATACATACGGTAAATTGGGCTTTTCGTCTTAATAACTTATTCAAAGACCAAAAGCTAAAACCTCCAAAATTTAATGTATTTATCCTATTAAACCGCTCCGCTCATAACGTATTGCTATTTTTTTTCAGTGGAATAAGCAGGAATTGAAATTTCCTAAAACAATTTGCTCAAATCTACCCCATGCTGTATTGCACGGCGAGAAGTTAGAACAGCTAATGGCTTGCTTTCTCAATATGGGCCTTAAGTTGCCTTTTAAGCTTCTCTTTTCTGTCAAGGTATACCGGAACTTCAGCCAGGTTAATCAATTCCCCCGGATCCTTTGCAAGGTCAATTAACATTTCATCCCCATTGTCATACAATGTGTATTTAAGGTTATCCCCTCTTATCATAAAGCCCAATTCATTTTCCATAAACAAATATTCACGTGGACTGTATTTGTATTTTTGACCATTCAATAAGGCCGCAAACGAAACACCAGGCAGGTTTTCAGGTATGGAAACACCCGCTAAATCACAGAGTGTAGGGAACAGGTCCAAGCCATTGGAAATAATATTTTCCCTATCAACCGAATGAGCATTGGCCATGCCTTTGTACCAAACCACCAAAGGGATATTTGATGATTCTTCATAAAAAACTGTTTTGTGCTCCAGTCTATGAGAAGCGCTCATTTCACCATGATCCGATGTAAAAACGACAATGGTATTTTTGGCGAAAGGTGAAGATTCCAAAGCGTCCAACACCATACCTATTTGAACATCCACCCTTTCTGTCAATCTATGGTAGGCATACCTGTGCATGCGCCAATCTTTTTCCGTCCAGTTCTCCCGGGCATCAATAGTGAAGGAATGCAGTGCTTTCAAATCATAAATCGCACTTGGTTCCGGTGAAGTTGGTTCAAAATTAGCAGGCAGAGGAGGTACATATTTTGCCATAAAATCCTTTTCACTAATGGAATCCGGAATAGCAATGGCTTCCAATAAAGGAATGGGCACCTCGGCAGGAGGTCTATTATTTGGGGGGAAATGCCTGATGGCTTCATAACAGATATCGTGAGGGTTGATAAAGTTCAAAGCCATCAGGAAAGGCTTATCCGAATTCCTTTCCAATAATAAAGCAGTACTTTCTTTTGCCAGGTCATCTCTTTCATCCTTTGAAATAAAGGTTTCAAAACCATAAGTGGAAACGTCATTCCGCCCTCCGGGCAAGTGGGATTTCCCTCCATAAAAAGTTTCATAGCCGGCATTGGCAAAGGCATGGCCCATTGCATTGGGAATTATCTTTTGAAGGGCTGGAATATCTAGTTTACTTGCATTGTGCCGCATACCTATTGCAGTAGGATATTGCCCGGTGAATAGACTAAACCTGGAAGGGGAACAAACCGGATTGGTTACATACGCTTTTTCAAAGCGCATTCCTTTCATGGCCAGTTTATCCATATTTGGTGTCTCTAACCACTCATTGCCAGCACTGCTCATCATTTTGGCATTCTGCTGGTCCGTAATGATAATCAGGATGTTTGGCTTTTTATTTTGAGCCAGCAAAGCGGTGTTGATCAAACAGAGAACAAGCAATACTATACTTTTTTTCATATGCGATTATACTTAATAAATCTTTAGACTAGGAGTAATAAACACTAAAAGTTAATTAGAATTTTCAGGACCTGTTCCTTTTCACACCAAAAATGGATTTGATTAACGAAAAAGTTCTGAAAGCCATAAAACCCAAATTCCTTTATTTAAAAATGGACATAAAAAAGGACCGCTATCTAAACGATCCTTTTATTATAAATAGGTCTAATCCTATGCCATTCTCAAATCCTCCCAACCTTCTACCTCCACCTCGTCTCTTTCAAGAAAATAGTTTCTTCAGCTTTGTGTTTGCCTATATTTCCTGAAGAATCATTCAATTCAAAAGACAAATCATAAAAATAAGTAGGCTGCCCAGAAATCCTTGCACTATAAACCCCATCACCTTTCACAGCATCTGCTCCAAGTCCATCATCCTTCAATTCAATGGAAAAAGAAGATGGTGTTTCGTCCCAATTCACATGTTTCAAAGTTGATTTTTCCTCATTAGGGGATAATGTTAGCATGACTTCACCAACTGAAGCGCCATCATAGACACGCGCTTCTATTCGATCATCATTCAGCACCTGCACCCATTGAACTTGCGGAGCTGTCTTGTCTTCTCCTTTCACTTGAACATTTACTATGCCTTTGTGGATAATATGCTGACCACTAATGGGGCCAGGTGTCCAGTACTCTACATAGAAAGGTATTTCTTCTCCTTCAGGAGTTTCAGAATCCAGAACCGGCATTGTGTATTTGACAGATCCACCGATATGGTCATAATTCTGCCAAGGATCAGCTATCCGAATGCTCACATTGCTCGAATTGATGTATTTGTTGGTAGTATAGGCATCCGTTCGTAAATACTTACCTCCTTCTTCTATCAATAGGACAATCGTTTCTCCTGGATTTGCAATTCCATCTCCATTTCCGACTCCCACTACCATGCTGACTGAATCAACAGCTTCTTTGACAATGGTGAATTCTTTGCCATCAGCAATTACAAAATTCGTTATTCTATCTACCTGGTCCTTAAATAAAATTTCAAACTCCTCTTGCCAGGAAGCCCCTGAATCATCTGTGAAATCAACTTGAAACTTAGCTATATCATACCCTTTACGATTGTTTCTGACTTTGAAAATCCCATTTACCTGTTTCTCTTCCAAGGAGGCCAAACCATTGATTTTACCTTGGGCAGACACAATGTCCAAGCCTTCACTAATGGCACTTATTTCTGCGATGATATTCTCAGATGTCGAAAACCCTTTGTTCAAAACCTTCATTGAAAGTTCAACCACCTGACCACTTTCAGCCCAATCCATGTTCTCAATCTTGAAACTTGTCATGGATAGGTTGGGGCTGTCTTGTGAATTTGCTATTCCTATTTGATGGGCGCTTCCATTAAGTGTTAGCTTAAGCCTACCTGATGCATCGCTTTGAACGAAATACTGCCTACCTTCCTTTGTGCGAAGATCTATGTCAGTCACTTTAAATTCAGTATTTACTTTATAAATAGGAGCAGTTATCACCTGAACTTTTACATTTGGCATCAATTCACCATCTGGTAGAAAATTTCGTACAGCAAGGTTAAAGCCTTCCTTATCCACATTCTCCAATACAGTATAGCCTGAACGGTTTCTCGATGTTTCTACTTTATAATCCCACACTTCAAAATACGGATAGATATCAATATAATCCCATTTCTCAGGGAGAGGCAAAGGAGTTTTAAAGGCTTGCATCATAAAGGCAAACATATCCCCCATTCCACAGGTAATATGAGAAGCTTCATATTGTTTGAACTGGTAGTGAGGGACTGCATTCATCAAATACCTGTTCATGTCCTCATGATAAAACCGCAAACGATCGCTGTTTCCATTGTGCATCCGCATACTAATGGCTTTATAATTATCATACATGTCGGCATGAGCGTACCTCACAGGGAAATCCAAAGGACCAGCAGAAAACTCGCTGGACCCACAAAAATTACCTGCGGCACTTACCCAATCCGGCAATTTAGCTGAAAGCCAAAAGGTCATAAACCCTCCCATAGAAAGACCTGAGATTCCTCTATGGGTACGGTCAGGAATTGTTCGGTAATGAGCGTCTATGTAGCCTACAAATTCCTTAAAATATTCAGGAAACTGACGGAATGTAGAAACCAGACTAACATTGTATGGACTCAGGTTTATTGGCTCAACTTTGAATTGATTCAAGCCATCTACTTTCACGATGATGACATCATTTTCTGAAACAAACTTTTCAATATTGTCCCCGTCATTGTCATCTCCGAAATCATAATCAGAGTAACCACTACCCATAGACCCAAAATAACGTTGGGCCCATCCGTGAAAAAAGTAGATAACAGGATACCTTTTCTCCGAATCTTTTCGATAGCTCGGGGGTAAAAATACCCGAAAGTTTCTATTGTTTGAAAAAGCATTGCTATAATGGTAATCGTCTATCACCTCCACACCGGAAGCCAGTAGGTCTCCTCTGTTTTGAGCCCAAGAGCTTCTTGGTTGAAGCATAAACATTGCAATTACAATTATAAAAATCTTCGCTAGATTCATAGTTTGATAGTTTGGATTCAGCAGCAAAAACAGGGCTTATTTCAATTGTTGAAAATGCTTTATAAGTTGTTCTGTAATCAAAACTGAAGCATCCTTTTGTACCTTATTCGTTGTCAACCAGGTTTCATAGCCTCCAAGCTTGTGCTGCTCAGGTGTAGGCAAATAACCATAAGACCCATTGGCTAGCTCAATCGTAAATGTATTTTTAAAAGGGCTTTTGGCTTTAATATCCAATCCAATCTGAGTAAATACTTCAAATGGCAAGGAAGCAATTCCTATATCATTGATGGCGAATGACTGGAGAACAATATTGACAGAATCAGGATACGCTGACTCCATATTAAAAACACGACGGGAGTAAGTTTTTTCGAGACTGTGGAACAGTGGTTTTGATCCTTCATAGTCTCGAACAGTGGCAACATTTGTAAGTATTTCAGGGGTTGCTCTTCTCACATTAAGCGTCATCTCTGAAAGTGCTGAACCAAGTTTCACCTCCGATTGAAAATCCAATTGCTTATATTCTTGGTATACTTTTTCTGCAATATCATTGGCTACATAATGCATTTTGGCATATGGAGGTAAGGATTCCTTAGGTCTCGGTTTAGAATAATCATTATTGTTAACATCACCTGAAGTTCCATTCGTCATAATTCCAATAAAAGCAGGTAGATCTGAGCCTGTTTCCAATAATTCACTCATACGATTTCCGAAAGCTGCAAAGTAATCCGCCGAGATATGTCCCCTAGGCACTCCACCAACATAATGTAGGGAATAATTAGCCAATAAAGCTATGGGGGTTCCGTCTTTGGATTCTACTGCAATAAAGGACACTTCAGGATCTACAGGACCTGCCGGACGAAGCAAGGCATTGCTATGTCCGGGATTCATTTTAGCTATCTCCAACTGTCCCAATGGACTCATAACAGAATCTTTCATTATCCACCTTCTGTTAAATACATGCTCCGGAACATCTACGCTCCCGAAAGCAATTTTAGCTAACGTTTTGTTTTCTCTTGCAATCTTTACTCCATCTACCATTCTTTTGACAACAAAGGTCTGGTATTCATCAAGAGCAACTCCTACTTCGGGAGATATGCTTTTTAACCCTTCTCCATTAAGGCTTATCCCTGAATGGGTATGTGTTGAGGCCATCATTACATCTTTTGTCGGAATATTTAAATCTCGATCAAGCATTGCTTTGGCAGCATCAAAAACCTCCCGATTAATATGAACATTATCCACAATCACAAACACCAATTCCTTCGCACCATCATCCAAGACAAGGGTCCTTACACTTAGTGGGTCATGAATATAGGTTGCAGGGGGAGAGTTGTAATTGCCAACAATTGGATGTCCCAGATGAGGGGTAATATCAGTAATTGAAGCTCCGGCTTGAAACACCTTATCCTGAGCTATCAAATCCTTTGAAAAAAGAACTGTGCTAATGGTCAAAATCAACCCTAATAATCTTTGAATCCTTATCATCATAATTTTTATTTAATTTTTAAATTGCAGTCAGGCTTATTCTCTAAATGGTATTTTTTTAATGGAGAATCAGAATTCTCTACACCTTCCACAAACATTGCCGCGACAGCGCAGGCACCTTTCTTGCTCAAATGGGTATTGTCTTTCAACCCCTCTGTCAGGTTTTCAAAAACACCTGGTTCAATATGTAAAAACAAGGCTTTAGAATCTTCATCTCCTAATTCACTTAAATAATCTATGGTCATTTTATTCAAGTCTATTAATGGAACGCCTGATTCTTTGGCCGCTTCAATTGAAGCAGTTCCATAATCCCCATGTGTATCCATTGTTTTTCCTTCAGCATCAAATCTTCTTCGGGCAATAGGAGTGGCTATTATGGGCCTGGCGCCAAGGGCTTCAGCTTCTTTAACAAACCTGAGTAAGTTTTCTTTATACTCCCCATAAGCTTCCGTATAGCGATTTGGATCATCAGCATTTTGATCATTGTGACCAAACTGAATAATCAAAAAGTCACCTTCCTGAATATCATTTAAAACCTTATCCCAATGTCCTTGGGCAATGAAATTCTTGGAGCTCCTACCGCTTACAGCTCTATTCACAACTTCTGCTTTGTCATTGAGAAATGCGGGGAGTGCCATGGCCCAACCTCGTCTAGGAAAATTCGAACCACCATAATGCTCATCCATTTCTTCCAAGTTATAATTGCTCATGGTGGAATCACCAATGCTGAAAACACGAACATTTTCTTGTTCACAACTGCAAAAAAGCAATAATATCAAGCTATAAAAGGAGAAATAAAAAGCGCGGGGTTTCAAATGAGTTATCCGGGCCAATAGACCCGGATGCTCATTGTTTTTCATTTGTTTCATAAGTTTTCACCAGTACAAATTACAAAATTGTTTTTTTTAATTGTGAAAAACTTATCACCACCCAGGGTTCTGATCCAAATTTGGATTTAGAGTCAATTCTGTCTGCGGCACACTTTCTAAATAATTTCTTCCAGGATTAAAATTATACCCATTAGGAAGTTCTGTTTGTAAAGGATCCACTAACCCATCTTCATCCAATGTAGGGTTTTCACCTGGAAACTCTTCACTTTTGAATGGATATCCTTTAGGTCGCTCATTTAAAAACAATTCATGAGCAGCCCATCTTTTCCAGTCCTGCTCTCTCAACACCTCAAATGCCAATTCAACCCTTCTTTCTCTTCTAATCTCATACAAAGCGTCTGAAATGGAATACCCATAATCCACTTTATTGGGATCAGCATCTTGAGACATTACCTCAAAGTCCGGCATTCCTACCCTGGCACGAAGTTGATTCAGGGCCTCATAAGCAACTGTTCCGTTCAGCTCTTCCAAAGCTTCTGCATAATTTAGCAACACTTCTGCATATCTGAAAACAATCCGGCCAGCATCATTTGCATTGGCATAACCCAATTCCTGATAAGGATTGGTGTATTTTTTGATCTGAAAACCTGTAGGATTATTTTCACGGCTACCTGCAAATAATGGAGGAGAATCAAACACCACATTGGAAGGGTAATGCTGAACATCTCCAGGTATCCAAATACTTTGCCTTAATCTTAGGTCAACATCAGATGCCAGCATTTCTAAGAAATCATTCCCCTTTTCTTGTTGAGAAATGGTCAAATAATCCAAGGGTTTTCCATCTTGCCCCAAGTGGGAAGTCACATAAGACCATGTTGCACCTAACTCTGAAGGTGTGGTTGTACCATAATAATTTTGATTATGGCCAATAAATTCACCTACATTATAAGCCCTGTACAACAGCACCTCACTGATGCCTCCCATATCGCCTGTTCCAAATAAATCATAATAATCCTGATCAGGATTTCCTGTAGAATAGATGCCTACGTTATAGTCTCCATTCATCAATTCGTTTCCAGCATCCACACAGGCTTGGAAATATTTACTCGGATCAGCACCTTGTGTTCCAAAATCATCTCCACTGTGGTACTTCTGCCAGGTTCCTTCATAAAGCGCAACCCTGCTTTTGAAAGCCAGCGCAGCCTCTTTGTTGATTGAATTGTTTCCCCATGGAGCATCGTCTTTTTTATCAAGGTTAATGATTGCTTTGTCTAATAAAGACAAGATAGAATCCACCACTACGATTCTGGAATCCCTTGGCTTCATCAATTCCGCCTCATCGTCTGGAGTCAAAGCATGAGAATACCAAGGCACATCCCCATAGTTTTGTACCAAATCAAAATATATCCATGCTTTAAAGAACTGTGCTTCCCCCAGGTATTGTTTCCATGTGCTATATGGATCCTCACTCTTGCTGTAATTGTCCAAAAAGATATTTATACTTCTTACAGGTGCAAAATCACTCTGCCAGGTACCCGTCGACAAGGTCGTCTCTCCGTTTAGAACAGCATTAGCAGTTCTATAGGTTATATTATTAGCAGCTCCTTCGCGACCCACCGTAGACATACTGTTCTCATGGTAAGGTAGGCTTTCATAAAATCTCGCTGTATAGTTTTTAAGATCCACTGCGGATTTCCAATATTCATCAATTCCAATCTGATCCAAAGGTGGCTTGTCCAAAAAATCTGTACAAGACCAACCTGAAAAAAATGTCAAAATAAAGACTATTTTTAGTGTATTTTTCATTGTAATAAAGTTTTGTAGAGATGAGATTAAAAGGTGACATTCAAGCCCATTGAATAAATGCGATCCGCTCTGTAGTCCTTACCGGTACTATTGGAATAGCCTCCGGACGGCAAAGTTGGATCCATTCCTACAGGCAAATGATCAAAAGTCAAAAGGTTTGAACCTGACAAGTAAACCCTTACTTTACTCAACCCAAACCTACCAATCACACTTTCACTTAGACTATAGCCCAACTGAACGTCTTGTAGACGTATGTAGGCAAAATTGCCTAGATAACGGGAATTGTAAGTCTGGTTTTTCACATTTGATAAATTGTCCTCATAAGGACGTGGGTAGAATGCATCTGTATTTATATTCGCATCTCCTTCATACAAACCTACATACTTGGTACCTGGGGTATCTCTAAAGTAATCCAAGTGATCCCATTTTGGTTGCGACCAATTGGCTCGCCTGAAACCATAATAAGCGTAGTCATTATAGTTCATTCCCTTATCTCTCTTGGCTGTACCTTTCCATAACATGGAGAAATCAAAGCCTTTATAATTGGCTCCCAGGTTAATACCAAATTGATAATGAGCACTGGAGTTTCCTAAAAGCATTAAATCCCCATGATCATCTATGGTATTCTGACCATTGTTTATTACACCATCACCATTGAGGTCATCGTACTTCACATCACCTGTATTCCAGATATTGTAAATAAAGGACTGATCAGCATGATTATCTATTTCTTGTTGGGACTGAAACAAGCCATTGGAAGACCAGCCCCAAATATCACCAACTTCCTGACCTACAAGCCAAGATCCAAGGTAACCGGTAGGATTATTATAACTTGTAACCACTGCTTTGGCATCATAAAGGTTAAAGCCTACAAAATAACTTAAGTCAGAGTTTACAAATTCTTTCCATCTCACAGACAATTCCCAACCTCTTGTTCTCAAGGATGAATTATTGGATCGGGGAACAGACGCTCCCAACACACCTGGCAAGGTCTCTGATGGGCCAATCATATCCGTAGTATTTCGCTCAAACCAGTCAAAATTAACGCCTAGCTTATTCCTGAAAAGCTCCATGTCTACGCCTATATTTGTAGTGGCAGCTTTTTCCCAAGTCAAAGAAGGGCTAACAAGTGAAGGTGTGAGGGTGTAACCAACCTGTCCTGTTTGATTGTAACCAGGTAACCAATTGAGTAGGTTTTTGGACAATTGAATCAAAGCCAGATCCTGATAAGCAGATACATTTTGATTACCAAGCTGACCCCAAGACCCTCTTAATTTCAAAGTACTGATAAAACCTGAGGACTCTAACCAGAAATCTTCGTTACTAACTACCCAGCCTGCAGAAAAGGAAGGGAAGAAACCCCATCTTTTGCCTTCCAAGAAGCGGGAAGTACCGTCATATCTTACATTGGATTCCAAGAGGTATTTCTCTTTATAATTATAGGTTAACCGACCAAAATAACCTTCCGTAGCCCATTGACTTAGTGCTTCAGTAATGGAAGGGTCGCCTGTTGCAGTATTCAGGGAGATTATATCAGGAACGATCAAGTTTCTCGCCTGTCCGTTCAAAGAGCGGTATTTTCCTGTTTCGTATTGCGCTCCAACCATGGCCATGAAATTATGCGATTCATTAAAGCTCCAATCGTAAGAAGTGTAGAGGTTTGAACTCCAGTAATAATTGCTGGAATGGTACTCATTCACTTGACTTGCTACCCAGGAGCTTGTTTGTTCGCCTGTAAGCCAATTCTGTTCGCCAAATTCTCTCCCGTCATGAAGACCATAGAAATCCGTAGATTGGTAGGCAAAATCCGCATTGATTTTCCACCCTTTTAAAGGTCTCAATTCCGTCCCAATGATTTGCCAGTTTTCGGTAGTTTCATCATTACTTGCCCCCGCTTCAAAAAAGCTTTTCACACTGCTCTGTACTTGATTTCCGAAACTATCGAACACTGCTTGTTTTGGAGCTGTATTGTAAATAATGTGTAAAAGGGCATTGTACGAATCAGAAGATTCAGGTCTTGCACCAGAAGGAAAATGACGGTTATTTTTCATTAACCTTGTTTCAAATCTCAAGTCCCACCAATCAGTAAGTGAGGTATTTATCTTGGCAGTTAAATTATAACGCTTGTTATAATCATCAGCCCATGTAAAGGAACTTGCTTGGTTTGTAAAACCTGCTGATAAATAATAAGAAGTCTTATCTGATCCGCCTTGTACGGAAAAATTATGAGATTGTCCCATATTAGGACCAGTAGCTAAGTCCCAAAAATCATTGTTCGCATGGCCATCTCCATTTCCACCGTGCCATCCACCTCCAGCTGCAGGAAAAGCAGACCAGTTGGTTACATTTTCTGCAGGAAAACCATCAGGGAACTGGGAACGGATATAATCGTAATCCCCGTCCTGATAAGCAATAATCCTGTCAATGGTAGATTCATTAAACTTTAATGAAGAGCCTTTATTTAATGCAGCTTCATTAAGCACACGAGCATAGGTGTAAGAGTCCAATGTTCCTGGTAATTTAGCAGGAGTAACTAAACTCATGCTACCAGAATAGTTAACTGTTAATTTTGAATCTTTCTTTCCGGACTTAGTCGTAATCATCACCACCCCGTATGGAGCCCTTGCTCCATAAATAGCAGATGCTGCTGCATCTTTTAAAACGGATATAGAGGCTATATCCTCTGGATTCAAGGAATTCATATCACCAGGAAAGCCATCTATCAGGATATAGGGTGCTCCGCCATTCAGCGATCCAATTCCACGAATATCTATTGAGGCCTTTGCACCTGGCTGGTATCCATTGGCATCAAAACCAAAATTCAACCCAGGTGTTGTTCCTACTAATAATTGAGAAACGTTTGCCGCATGTCGGTCTTCTAACATGTCACTGGAAATCACATCCACCGATCCAGTTAAATTAACCTTCTTCTGCGTTCCGTATCCAACAACAACCATTTCATCTAAGGAAGCCATTCCTTCGGTTAAGATTACATCTATAACGCTTCTAGAACCTACTGAAATCTCCTGGGTATCAAAGCCTATAAAGGAAAAAACTAGAATGGCACCTTCAGGAGCCACAATGGAATAATCACCATTCATATCTGTGGCAGTACCTTTTGTTGTCCCCTGCACATAAACTGTTGCTCCGGGAATAGGATCTCCATTAGCATCCGTAACCTTTCCTTTAACAGTTACCTCCACAGCAATTTCTTTAACTTTAGCATTCTTTTTAGCAACTTTCACACTGATCCGATTGTCCACCTGCTTAAAGGAGAGCGTATGGCTGGCGGCAAGGGACAAAAGCACCTCTTCCAGACTTGAATGTTCTACATGAAGATTGACCGGTAGTGAATTATCAACCAAGTCATGGTCGTAAATAAAGAAAAAGTCTGTCTGGCTCTTTATCTTATTGAAAGACTCGGCCAGCGATGCCTCTTTGAGATCCAGACTCAAATACACCTCACTGATATCCAGTGAACTTTGCCCCTTAGTAGGGGATGCATACATAAGGTTTAAACATAACAGCTGTAAAAAAAAGCCGTATAGGTAATATTTCCCCACCATACTAAGTATATGTAGTGATCTTTTCATAAATTTGAAAGTTTTGTTGTTAGTGATGACATAAAACTACAGTAGAGAGGAAGCCTGAGAACTTTCCTTCTACCTGGAACTGGCCAATGAACTGCTATTCATTGGCCTTTTTTATTTTCTTTTCATAGGCTATTCAGTGGCTTTAAATTGAATGAATACTACTTTATTTTCAATAGAATACTTAAAATTATAGGCATAGCCCAGACTCTCAAGTACATCTTTTAAATAGGTGTTTTTTTTAAATTCACCAGAGATTTTTAGCGTATATGCCGGAGGGTTTTGCACATTGATATCAACTGCATACCATCGTTCCAGAGATTCCACAACCTCCTGAAAAGGTACTTTTTCAAATCCCAACACTCCCTCTTTCCAATAAAAGGCTTTGTTTAAGTCAAATTTGCTTTTGACCAATTGGCTATCCTTTCCTATCACCACCTCTTCACCAGGGACAAGATCAACTGATTGATCTTTGGCCGATACATTTAAAACCCTGACTTTCCCTGTGGCTAACTGCACCTGTACCCAATTCTCTTTATAGGAATTAATATTAAAAGAAGTCCCTAAAGCAGTGGTAATCAAATCACCGCTATGCACGCGAAAAGGAAGTAAACTGTCTGAAGCTACCTCAAAAAAAGCTTCTCCGGATAAGTAGATTTCACGATGGCTCTGTCCAAATTCACGCCTGTACCGCAATTCACTTTCTGCATTCAACACTACATTACTTCCATCAGCAAGTTGTAAAGTCGACTTTTGTCCTTTGGGGTTAGCTTTGATGATCCATTCCTCCTCATTAAGATTCATCGCAACCTGATCCGTATTTTCCCTAGGTAAAAAGGCGTAGAACATTGCAGCGCCAAACATTATCAAAAAGGCCACAACTAAAACTCCTCTTACACGAGATTCCAGCTTAGTATTATAGGATTTGTATTCGTAACGATCGGGCTTATTCTTTAACCTCTCTGTTGATTTTATTTTAGATTGAATAGCTGAAAATGTTCTTTTCTTACCTTTTTCAGTCCATTTTTTTGAAGAGCTCTCTAATTCAAGTAAAATGGTTTTGGCTTGCCCCAATAGTTCGGCTTTTGAAGGATGCAAATTCAACCACTCGAGCCAATATTTATCTTGCTCGGCATCACCTCTAAGCACCCATTGCTTAAAGGAATCATCTTCTAAAAAGTCTTGTATGTTTTCGTAAGATTTCATTTATCGACCATCTATATCTTAAAGAGGAGGATTAATGATAAATCTCACTATGTTTGGGAAAATATTTTATAAAAAAATTTTTAATCTTTAGAATTCGAGCAAAAAAAATCAAGAATCTATATTAATTATTCCAAATAAAAAGAGCGCTTTTGCCGTAAAATCAGATGAAACTAAAAACTGCTTCATTGATTTAAGTCCTTTCAATACCAAGTTGTAAAGTGATGGGACTTTTATCCCCATTAATTCAGAAATCTCATCATAAGACATGTCCTCCTGGTATTTGAGGTATATGGCCTCTTTTTGCCTGTTGGACAAATTATCTAATGCCGAAGAGATTTTCCTACTGGATTCTTGGGTGATTTGATTTTCAATTAATATTTCCTGAAATGAATCCTGCCACGCAGCACTTGTATGATGATCTTCTAGGACTTGTTGTTTTTGATTTTCTTTTAGTCTTCTTATTATCTCTCTGCGAAAAGCTGAAAACAAATAAAACCGAATAGAGGAATGGATGGATAGTGTGGATTTACTTTCCCAAAGATGTACAAATACATCCTGAATCACGTCTTCTATAAGGTCACAATCCTTTGTAAATTTCTGACCGTATTTAAAAATATCATCCGAAGTAGTTGTGAAAACATAAGCAAAAGCCTCCTGATCGGTTGATTTTATCAAACCCCACAATTCATAAGAACTTAATTGTTCGTACCTCATATTTATTTGCACTTTAGGGTTTATAACATCTAAAAATGTGTATAAAAATTTTAAGTTCCAAATATTAAAACACTTTAGGTTCTTATAATAATGATCCCACCGAATAAATAACTGATTTTTTCCTGTTTCAAATTAAAGAATTATGTCATTGAGAATAGCCAATTTAAATGGCTGGTATTTGGGGTTTAATAGGAATTTGAAAAATGGGTGAAAAAGGAATTAGTGTATTGATATAGAAAAGCCAAAGGATTTCTTAATCATTTCCGGGAAATCCTTTGGCTCAAATTGAGGTTGTAATTTGTACTTTAGACTTGCTATAAATTATCGGGGTTTAAGAGGACAATGTGGCTACTCTGCCAAACAATTGTAGGTTTTATCTGGATCCATCAAATGCCCCCATCCGTAAATCTCTTCATTTTCAATTCCCCTGACCGGTTTTAAATAACCACTTTCTACTAGCGCAGCAACATGAAAATACACCGCATCTAAATCAGAAGGCTCATTTCCCGGAAAATGACTGAAACCTCCATCCTCTTTTTGACAGGTTAATATCCAGTCGTTGGCTTTGCGATAAGCCTGCTTTATTTCCTTTTTTCGATTTGCAAACCCTCCAACTTGTTTAAGCACAAATAAGGCATCAAAAACAGCATGAACATCCCAATCTGGCTGATGGAGCGACCAAGAACCATCTTCTTTTTGGTCTTTAAGCACCCGATTCACCATTTCTTTGGCCAATGGGGTTTCCTCACCGATTAATCGATAATAATGTGCCGCATGAAAAGTAGAGGCCACATGGTCTCCAATATATCCATCAGCTGTTTGGTTATCCTTTAGATATCCTCTCATTTTCTCATCAATATTGGATGGCATTTTAGTCCTCCAAGCACTATAGAATAGGGCGAAAAAACTGGTTGTATAAAGTGGTAAGTCCTGAAACCTGTTTCCTTCAAAAAAATAGTTTATTACAGGGGTTGGATCATATTTCGGCTCTCTTCCCAGTATTTTTAAGGCCGCCACACTTTGAACGGTATTGTATAATTTAGCAAGCGGCGTTTCCATGTCTCCTTCTCCCGTAGGCGCATAAAATGCACCGTCCTCCTTCTGACAGGAAAGAAAGAAATCTATAGTTGCTTGTTCATAAGGCAATTCCCAGCCAAATGTTTTATGAATGATCACCGCATAGGCAGGGGCTGCAATGCCAGAAAATTTTGTATCTGAATTTCCTGCGTAATCCTTGGCTATTCCAGGCCTGAAAGTTCCATCCTTATTGGCTACCTTTTGAAAAAATGTACGAACCCCTTCAAGTACCTTTTTTTGATTGTCTATCATCAAAAAATCAAAATCGCCCATAGCTACTCCTCCAGTTACTACAGGTATTAGTTTCAATACTTTTCTTCGGCTAAAATCCATATTTTGTATTTTATGTTTTCAAAAATTTTGATTTAGAATCATTGTAAATCACAAAGGATTTATCATTCTAATCCCATTTGGATTGAATTCGAAATATGCAATCTTTCGGTCAAATTTGAATACTATTATAGTATATTTTAATTTAAACTGGAAAATACCACCTTCTACTTCACTTCATAGGTGATAATTTGTCAGCGTTCACTAAACCAAGGTCCACACTCGTCGCTTCGATATTACGGTCCTTTAGGGCTGGTGAAACAGGAGAAATAAACCTCATTTTCACCTGATCACAGCAAGTAATCAATGAGCTAGAAAGAATTAGAGAATGAATTGTCGGTGGCCTATTTTGGGTGGAAGCACAAATCACTTTCTCTAAGATTCAATCATAAACCCAAAACATGCAATAGACAATCTATTACGTGCTGAAATCGCTTCAAAACACCCAATCGTTGCTGTTTTCAATTTCACCATAGCGGCGCTATGCTAAAATATCCAAACAGCCTGATTTTCTTGCGATTGCAACACTTCCCGTAAACACGGGACAGGCATCACCCCTGACCTTGTCAGGGCGGAGAAATCCTGTTACATAATCCGGGTTAAACATAAAAAAGGTGCCATCTCCCAACAAAGATGACACCTAAGCACTCAACCCCAACCAATTAGTTAATCTATGCTAAGAAAAGTGATGCAATTCCCAATACTTGGTCTTTGTTCAATGGCTCATCCCATCCTTCAGTGACAGCAGCAGAATCAATACCTGTCAGTTGAGTAACATCCACACCTCCATGCATTACATTTTCTTCACCGGCATATATGGCCTGGGTGGCTGCAGGTAAAGTACCATTTGACCCTTCTGTAATCCAGCCTTTAATACTGTCATGCCCTTTTTTGGTTCGGAGCCTCCTCACCATTGAAGCGTGCCTGGCTTCTACCGAATGGATAGAAAGTGCGGCAGTTAATACCACGTCATTTTCCATTACATTTCCTGCCTGACCTTTATAAGCCCTTACTCCGGTATCCTCAAATGCTTGAGACAAGGCCAAAAAAGTAGGATAATCCGTAAATGGTGAGAAATTTCCGCCTGCAGTAAAATCAAAGGCTGGTTCTGTCACTGGGGTTCCACCCAAAACATTCCCAACTACTTCAGTCAAAAAGTTAACGTGAGCCAACTCATGGTCTCTAATTTTTTCGAAAATAGCCATATCAGCTCCTTCGATAACACCTGCATCTAAGCCCATCTGGTAATACCTGTATTCAAGATGTTCCAAAGTCAGCGCATAATTCAATACGCCTATCAAGCTGTCTGTATCTGCCTTGGCAACTTTTGGTAAGGCGGACAAAATTCCCAAAGGAACCGCGGCCATTGCCATTTTTTTACTTAGGTCACCAAATTTGTGAAAAGCATCTCTTCTAGAAAAAAACAATTCTTTTTCATCCGAATTTTTAGTATCCGGACACATTTTATCTAATAAATTTAATAAGTTCATGTCTATCTTAGTTTAGGTTAAATATTAGCTTGGCAATTGGCTGAAGTCAATTGGAGTAGTCACATAAGTACTCGCTGCAGAAAGAACTTCTGAGAAGCTGAGTGTGCGTTCAAGACCGTTGGCATCGATCAAATCGTCACCAGCAAAATCTGCGGAACCTGGATTCAATAGATCTCTGATTGCTGCAGCATGTCTTGCTTCTACTGAAACAATCTTACCGGCTATCAATAAATAGCCTGCGTCCTGAATAAACTTCCCTGCGCCATTATAGGCAGCTACCCCTAAATCCTCGAATGTTTTAGCGGCTCCTAAAACTGACATTCTGTCGTTAAAATCAATTGCACTGAAGTCTACTTCTAAATCTGCAATTGCAGCATTACCTAAAGCAGCTTTAAAAAATTCCTTATGAGCCCTTTCATGTTTTTCAAGGTCTCCCATGATTTGCTTTTCTTCCGCGTTTGCATTGGCGAAATATCCCCCTTGAATTACTGTTGCGTAAAATGCCGCTTCAAGTTGTTCTAGTGCATAGGCATAGTTCAATATCCCAATATCACCGGACCCCAACATTACCCCATCTTTCATTGGCGGCATGTAATCATCATCGTCATTACATCCGACCATAAGCAATCCTGCTGCAGCAATGGATAAGCTACCTTTTTGAAGGAACTTTCTACGGTTGGCGTCCTTCACCAGTCCCTGAGGTTTAATCAAATCATTTTTCATTTTCTTAAAGTTTAGGTAAATTACTTGGTTTCGTTTTCCTCATAAATGGTCAATCGACTCGATGATTGATTTTTATGACTTATTTGAGAAGAGTTACGAACCAAATGATCCATTTGGATCTAGGGGGAGCTAAACTTTTTTTATAAAAAATGATTGAAAAGGAACATTTAACTAAAAACCCCTCCTAAATCACGCTTAACAGGGGTTTTTATTAGGTGGCAAATCAATAAAAAAAAATCCTTGAAAGCCAAAAAGGAAGGATAAATCACCTGTCTATCGCTTAAACGATCTTCTACTAATAAGCGCAACTATATGCCTTAAACGTGTAAAATGTTATTCAATAACCATGGTAAAGGTACAGTGCACCATAGGTCCAATTAGGCCCAGCCATACCTGGATAATTAATTCTATCCATCATCAAAGCCACATAACGGAATGGGTACCCTTCAGGCAACTGCACTACATTGGGCCATACCCTTGTCCCTGAAAGCTTATCCCAAGGCGGTAAATCCATTTTCAATGTCCCAACCTCTTTCAAATCTGGATAGCTATAAATGAAAATTTCTCTCTCTGAACTTCCAGAAAAACAATACAAGCGATCACCTATTTTCTGAATGGATGTTCCCGTGGAGTTGTGCGCAACAGGTCCGGCAATCTTTACATAGCCTTTGTTCCAATGGTCAGACTCCATTACAATTGCCTTGTAGCCACCTTCATTGACACAGGTCAAGATTCTCCATTTGCCTACCTCACTGTCATAAAGAATATGCGGATCCTCCACATCGCCTACTACCCCAAAAGGGGATGCCTCCATTACTGAAAAACCAAACCTTGGATCCCTTTCACTTTTAACAGCCAAGAGCTGCTTATCTTCTTTATCTATATTGGCATAAGCACTAAAACCCGTGGTGGTACCTTTCCAAACCTTATCATTTCGGTCAAAAAAGATATGCGATGCCACTTCATTTCTTAAAAGTCCATCCTTGCGATCAAAAAGGATGACCCCTTCTAATTTAATATCGAATACAGAAGGATTCATACTGAACACACCCTGAACATGATGTGGTAAAGCCCTACCTCTAATAGACATGGTGTACCACAAGCGCCCCTGATCCAAGAGCGGTGAACCATCCTCATAAGTGATCGCACGAATATCGGCTAAACCTACGCCTGCAGTAAGCCCCATAAGTACCCTATCTATTTTTACTTCCCCTGAGTCAAGCCCTACATAAAGGTGTGATTGAAAAGAATGCAAGTATTCCTTTTTCCGCAAATCTATTAAAGTGTTAAAATCAGACTGCCCTATGACCTGTGGCAATTCCTCATCTTTCAAATACAGCACCAAGCCACTTCCAAGCATTTGCAGATAAAGTGTTCCTTTTAAGACAGTGTTTTCGGAAAGATTAACGGCGATTGACTGCTCAGTGGTAATGCCCTCCTTGTCGGTATAGTGCAGCCTGGCATCCTTGATTTTTTGCTCATTGAACTGCAACTTAATGGTTAACTTCTCTTTTGTATTGGAACCGGAAAATGAAAAACCAAGTGCTCCTTTACCAATACTTGAGTCCAAATGAATGGCATAGGTCGCTACTGGATTGAAGCCACCGAACCATATGTCTGTTTCCGTTTTTACTTGGGATTGAACCGTCAGTTGGTTGGCTTTTATGGCGACCTTTGAACTATCCCGAAGATGGTGAGTACTCGGATGCATGACAGAAAGCCCTATGATTTTTTCAGGCCATATGCCTGCTAGCGGAATGGTTTGTTCATCATCAAAAATCAACCTCTTGGAAGCTTGACGGGTAAATTTTATTTGATCAGGGCTGGTTTGTGCTAAGGCAGGAGAACCAAATAGGGTCATCCCTATCAAAAGAAAACATACGAATTCAGACAATCTCATGGACTACAATTAAAAGGGTTATTGTTTTGATAAAAATTAAGCTTCACATTTGACCTTAAACCTCAATACCGTTTTTAATTTTTCTGCCGGCACTTTTCTGAAATCGGTGAGGTAAATTTCCCTATGGGTTTTTGAAAGCCTTTCCAATCCAGCTTCTTTTGCATATGCTTCCATTTTCGAAAAAGATTCCGCCTCATTGTCATAACTACCTACATGCAACATCTGTAAGCAAGGACCTTCCTCTTTGATTTCAAACCTGGCATTTTCTAGCAAGGGCTGGGGCTTTTTCTTTTTTGTCACCGACAACATCTCTTCAAAAAATGCCTTGTTCACAAAATTGGGTTGACGAATCATGATGGTAAAAATCAAATCATCTTTATTGATGGTTCCATCAAATTTGGCCTTGGCCGCAGCATTAATGTCCCAATCCCCTTCAAGTGGATAAACGGTATAATCCTGATATCCTTCCGGTGGATCACTGATCTTTTTAAGTGTCATTTTTACAGCATAAGACAATGAATAGAGAACCGAAATACAATCAGCAAACTGGCTGCTATTTGGATTCCCCTCTCCAGAAATGCTGATAAACTTAAATGCAGGGACATTTACTTTTGTAGGCTTGGCTTTGGGTAAATAAAGCTCTTTTTCGGATTTCCTCCATTCATATTTCATGGTGCATTTGGGTTGATTTTGGAAGCAACAGCTTGATTCTGCAAGCCATTGTTGTTTGCGCCTTAATTTTTTTCCCAATTTACCCATTCCCCTTTAAAAAGTAAAAATATTTATTTCCAATAAAAGGTAAAACGCAATGCTTAATTCAAAGTAGCAGTTACCAAAGGTCAGAACAAACCTTACTCAATACTTAAGCAAAAGAAAAGAAGCCATAATAGCATTGCGCTTTTATGGCTTTCTTTCACAATAACGATTAATTATTAAATGTATCCCTTGGTAAAGGTTTTCCTTAATCCAAAACAGTTACTAAATCCTCTTTGCTTTTTCTTACTTTCTTAAGGTTTACCAACCAATCTTTTTCGCTGTCTCTGTATCCTAAAGGAAGGACAACACAACTTCTAAGTCCTTTTTCTTTTAATCCCAAGATCTCATCAAGTGCATTGGGATCAAATCCTTCCATTGGAGTACTGTCAACCCCTTCAAATGCAGCAGCGGTAATCGCCTGTGAAAAGGCAATATAGGCCTGCTTGGCAGCGTGGTTAAAATTCTCTTCAGCGGACCTATTTGGATAGGTAGTGAGCAACTGTTTTCTGTAGTTTTCCCAGCCTTCATTGGTAAAGCCCCTTTGCTCATTGGTAAGGTCAAACATTTTATTGATCCGCTCCTCGGTATAAGTATCCCAAGCTGCAAAAACCAATAAATGAGAACAATCGGTAATTACTGACTGATTCCATGCAATAGGCTTAATTTTTTCTTTGATTTCCTGATTGGTGATTACAATCACCTCAAAAGGTTGCAAACCACTAGAGGTCGGCGCTAGTGAAATTGCTTCTATAATATTGTCCACCTTCTCTTGTGCTATCTTTTCACCATTCATGGCTTTAGCAGCATATCTCCAATTCAATTTGTCAATTAATTCCATTTTACTAATTCTATTTATTTTCGTTTTGATTGTTATTTTTTGATAAGATTTTCATCCAAGTATTTAACATTTTCCTCAGTCCGGCGATTTCATCTATCTCTATCCCTTCAGTGGATAAACTTTCTAACATTTTCCCCGGAATAGGTAAAGCCTGAACCTTCAATTTCTCTCCCTTCTCTGTTAAAGATACAATTACACTCCTTTCATCAGTTGTTGAACGAAGGCGTTTGATCAGTCCCATTGCTTCGATCCTTTTAAGTAATGGAGAAAGGGTATTATTATCCAATAATAATTTCTCTTTGATCTGATTTACACTTATTCCATCAGCCTCCCACAACACCATCAACACCAGGTATTGAGGGTAAGTCAAACCCAATTGGCTCAAAAAAGGCTTGTAAGCCTTCGTTATTAGCCGGGAAACGGAATAAAACGGAAAACAGATTTGATTCTTTAACTCTAGTTGAGAAGCATCCATCAGTTTTTATTTTTTTTTGCTCGATAATCAGCCCATGATCCTGCAGACCATAGGGCCCATACAATAAGTACTGGCTGGAAGAAAAGACGAATCAATCGTGCCTTATCAGAATCCAAGGCCCCGAAAGCATCTTTACCATCAAGGTATTGTGCTACATTCCCTGGGAAAACCAAGAGAAAAAACACCGCAAGTGCCCAACCAAAATTCACCCGCTGGCTTTTCCAAAATGCCAATCCAAGCCCAAGTGCGATTTCTACATATCCTGATAACACCACAATCAAATCTTTTTCAAAAGGCAACCAATCCGGTACCTGCGCCTGAAAATCAATTCTATTGAAGGTTAAATGACTAATTCCGGCATAAATCATAAATGCAGCCAGAATTAACCTGAAAATATTTTGTACTAAAGAGGTCTGATTATTCATTTTTTGTTTTTAAATCTTACACGTTTATATCGTAAACGACATATTAGTTTTGAAAGTTTCCTATCCCGTGATTTTTTTTTATAAAATTTCAAAAGTTAAACGTATAATGGGTAATTATTTATCGGTCAATTCTGCCTCAAGCGTTTTAAAATCGGTCAGCAATTGCTGAATGGCTGTTTTATTCAGACCATTGTATATACCTCTAATGTGCCGATCTCCATCTATAAGTAAAATATTTTCGGTATGTAAAAAATCATCTGGGCCTTTGGCTATTCCCATGTCTTCTTCAACAAAAAATTGGTTTCTTCCAAGATCATAAATTTGTTCTCTGTCACCTGTGAGCAAAAACCAGCTTTTATTCACTATCTCATTTTTTTCTGCGTAAACTTTTAGCTCTTCAATTCCGTCCATTTCAGGCGTGACAGAATACGAAAGAAACAAGGCTTTGTCTTTTTCCTGCAACTCATCTTGAATCATGTACATATTGGCCATCATCTTTGGACATATGCCCGGGCAGGTGGTGAAGAAAAAATTAACAATGCTTATCTTACTATCCAAATCCTTAGCTGTAACCTCACTCCCATATTGGTTAAACAAGTTAAATTCAGGGATTTGGTGAAAATCAACAGGAACATCCTCTTTGGTAGAAAACCAACGAGGAGTAAATGTAGCTTCTTCATAATAAGGCAAAGTTATCTCCTCCTCATCAATGGTTGTTGTTTCTGGTCCACCATTATTACAGGCAGCCGCAAAAAACACGATAAATGCAATTGTCAATTTATTCATCTATCACAATATTTTCTCCTTCTAACTCATAACACAAACTTGCTCTCTTTAAACCATAGAGACGACCATCCTTTGCTTCATAATTTACAAATAGTTTTCCGTTTTCCCTCCATGCCTGCTGCAAGCCTTCTTCCTTACCCTCAACGATATGGAGCACCTTAAAAAGCTGACCACTGCTGTACCATTGCTTTTGAACTCCATGGACCAGACCATGTTGAAAATTCGCTTCAGATCTTAGCTTACCATTGGACCACCAAGATTTTACTATTCCATTACGTCTATTTCTTTCATAGTTGGCCTCAAAGCTCAATAGGCCATTTTCGAACCATCGCTGCAGCACACCATCTCTTTTACCATTCAAATAGGTGATTTTTTCTGACACGAGCCCATTTGGATAAGTGGCTATTCCTGTCCCGGTAAATGGTTCGTCCTTATAAAAAACAATCCCTTGATTGGGATTGAGTATAAGGTTCTCATCCGAAACCGTCCTCTTCTCCAATTCGGCTGGTGTTAAAACACCATCATCAGACGTTCCATTTGGCGTATTAAACCCAAAAACAAGTAATGAGAACCAGTATATCTGTTTAATTAATAGCATTTGAACTGCCTTGGTAATTTCCTGGAAAAAGGATGTAATACTTATTTAAATACAACTCATTTTGAATATGATAGTGGTATTGCTGCTCCTGATTGTACTTGGTAATAGAGGTATGTCCACCTGATACATCAAGGTCATTGGGATAGTCTCCTGTGCTCGCACATTTCCTACCATACAAAAAGAACCCATCTGAAATGATCCCGATCAAGTTATCGTCATCATCAGAAAAAGCAAGCGGCTCCAGGTGATAGTGGTAACTTTGAGGACCTGTATGCGCACCATTGTAATCCAAAGAAGGAGCGGCATCATCCAATGGGATATTTGGTCCTTCCTCATCATTATAAATCATGGATCCACTAACGGCGATACCGATTGGCCCTAAACCTGTGGAAGAAGAAGATGAAGCTTTGGTTGGAATTGCTGGAACAACAAGGGTATAAGCACCATTAAAATCATCAATATTACCAGGGGCCATTTGTCCAAAACTGGTATAGGTAGGATTTACGAATAGTGGATGGTTTGCAGATGCCGCCTCTGTTACCAATAAATTCCCCCTTGGGTCTGTCGCTTCTCTTTTTGTAGTATTTGACCAATAGGGGGAAGTGTGATTTGGGAGACCATTCGACTCTATAATAACCTCATCTCCATCCAGCATTATGGTTGTATTGGCCTCATCAAAGGCCTCAAATGCAGCTGGTAACTCGGTAAGCTTATTCTCTGGGATAAGCTCCTGATTATCGCATGA
Source organism: Cyclobacterium sp. L-R (assembly GCF_056859355.1). Lineage (NCBI taxonomy): Bacteria > Pseudomonadati > Bacteroidota > Cytophagia > Cytophagales > Cyclobacteriaceae > Cyclobacterium > Cyclobacterium sp. L-R. The sequence goes on along the minus strand of NZ_JBSXOH010000033.1, from coordinate 67,464 downwards.
ACAAGACATTACAAGAATACTTAGAACGGCGATCTTACTGAAAACATATTTGTTCATGACTATAGTTTAATATATTTCTATAGACGTGAGAATGTAATCAATCCCTCGGTAGGCGGGGCATATTTCTTCTTTCTCCTAGCAAAATTTGCTGCACTTCACTGATAATCCCATTAAATGCCTCTTTTTGTTCATCCTTACAAAGGCTTTTAAGCTCTTCAAAATGAGCAAAAGTCATGTTGATTTTTTCAGCTTCTTTAAGGGCTATTTCATTTAACTTTTCCGCCTTGGCCTCTTCATCAACAACTGGCATTTTCAAATACTCAAAGTATTCTTTTACCAACCTCTTTTGTTGTCGCTCTATCATAGCCATTCCCTTCTGATGGTTTTCAGCTGAAGTAAAAAAGCTTTCCTTTTGTGATTCTGAAAGATTAAGTTCATTACTAATCTTAAACATTAAATCAGCTTTTGCTTGTGGACCAGGCATAGGCGGCCTAGGATGGTTTAACATCACAAAGGCAAGTACACCATTGATTATCAACAGGCAAAAAAACCCAATTTTAAATATGTTATTTTTCATCATTCATAAATATTATAATCTGTAATCAGGCCAGTGTAGGTTGACTCTACTTGTTCGGCAGTTTCCTGATAAGCAAAATAATTGGTAAGCACAAAAACATTTGCACAAACAAGTAGAAGCATCACAGCAGCCACAGCCATCCACTGGCTTGGATTCTTGGCCGATTTATTTCTTCTTTGATCAGCCAATTTTTTCTTGATAGCTAACAAGCTATCCTTAGGTGGCTGGGCGTCTTCCATCCCCTCCAGGCTATTCATGATTTTGTTTTTCCAGGCTTCCATATATTCTTAGACGTATTGTATCATTTTTTCCCTCGCTCAGGATAAAATTTTTCTAGTTTAATTCTCATTGTTGCCTTTGCTCTCTGCAAAAGTGACTCCACAGACTTCCTACTGACCTTCATAATGTCTGCTACTTCTTGCTGGGGCAGGCCATCAATCTGGGTAAGGATAAAAACCGTCTTTTGATTTTCTGTCAATTCATCCATAACACGAAACAAGAGTTTCGCATCTTCAGAATTTTCCATTTTCACTCCAGGATGAACAAAATCTACAGGTTCAATTATAATTTCACCCGACTCCTTACTAAATAAAGAGGAGAAAATACCTTTTCGTTTTAAACTGTTCTTTTTACGTAGAAAATCGAGACACTTATTAATGGTAATTCGATAAATCCAAGTGCTGACAGAGGCGTCATTCTTGAATTTTGAAGCAGATTCAAATAAAGTAATAAAAACATCTTGAAGTACTTCTTCAGCATCCTGCTCATTTTTTGTATAACTGAGTGCCGTTGAATAAACCTTGGCCGAATATTTATTATAAAAATAGTCAAGTGGCTTTTCATTGCCATTTGCCATTTCTATAAGAAATTGGGCTTCATCATTTATCTGTCTCACATTTGTCATACGGGCTTAATCTATACTTTAATTTTTATAAGTATATTTTTTATAAAAAGGCTAAAAAAACTCACCTAAACTTCAAGTATTGTCTTGAGGTGTTTTTGATTTTGAAGCCTTGGGTCTTTGGATTTAATAAGTACTGGTCTGTCTTGCATTACCTCTACACACCTTTCCAAAGTTTCCCTTTCAAGCCTGTCCATTGCTTCTTGGGTATAAAAGGTGAGATGGGGAAACAAAATTACATTTTCCAATTCATATAGTTTCCGTAAAGGGTAAGTACTATGATTTAGTGGCTCCTTACTGAAGACATCCAAACCTGCCCCTCCAATTTGCCCATTCATCAGGCTTTCCAACAATGCTTCCTCATCTATCAAAGCTCCACGAGCAGAATTGATAATAATTGCTGACTTTTTTAACATTGCCAATTCAGGCTTTCCAATTATATGCCTGGTTTCATTGTTTAACACAGCATGCAAGGAAATAAAATCGCTCTGCTCAAGCAAAGATTGAAGCGATTCAATTTTAACAATCCCATTTTCGGCTAAATGTTCCTCAGATTTATAGGGATCATATCCAATTACTTTTGCCCTAAATCCCAAACCGGCCATTCTTGCCATACTTTTCCCTATTCGACCACAGCCAATTATACCCAGTGTTTTGCCTGCTATATCCTGAGATATCCATTCTTGAGTAGGCCAGGCCCAGAAGGACTTTCTCATTTTATTTTGGATAGCAGGCATTTTTTTTGCCAAGGCCAGAAGCATTGCAAAGGCACCTTCTGCCACCGTTTCTTCAGCATATTCTGGAATATTCACAACCACTATTCCCTTTTTATTGGCAGCAGGAATGTCTATAGCGTCTATCCCTACACCATATTTGATTATGGCTTTAAGCTGTTTTGCTGCCTTTATTACCTCAGCACCAATTGTGGTATAACACATCAATAAAATATCACATGTTTCCACCGCTTTGCAAAGGGCTTCTTCAGAAACAGTTTCAGGAAGTAAAACCAACTCATGCCCCTGCTCTCTTAGGACCTGATCTACCATGGGGAGTTCAAGTTCCCTATCCGTTCGGACTATTTTCATATATGGTATCTTCAGTAAAAAGAATTTACTTCTTTTAAATTAACAAAGCGATTTCAGTACGTAATAGATTGTTCGGGTTAAAGGTCGGTAGATAGATCGTAAGTCAAAATCTGCAAACCTTCAGGAAATGATTCAGTTGAAACAAGTTCCAGTTTTGCTTGAGTTTTTGACTCCCCAAAAAGTCTTTGCCCTTGCCCCAGAACTAAGGGGTTAACCTTTAATTTGACCTGATTGATCAAGCCATTATCGAGTAGCCAGCCTGCAAATTGGCCTCCACCACATAAGTATACATCGGTTCCGGAATGATGGATGATTTCTTTTACATTTTCAACATCCACTTTAGACAAATGAACATTAGGTTCTAAAGAAGGAATTTCAAGCTTATTTGAAAAGATGTAATGTTCCATATGCGGGTATGGTGCCTGGCCAGGTTTTAAGCCATACTTGTATCCAAACTCATAGGTTTTCCTGCCCATAATCACCGTATTGAATTTCATCAAGTCATCCTGGTATTTATCTACCCCTTCTCCTTCACCAATAAACAGGCTAATGTCTTCATTAGGACCAGAAATGAATCCATCTATAGAAATGGCTACATAATAGACCAACTTTTTCATGATAAAATAATTTAGTAAGTAGATAAGCCAAATACAAAGATCAATGCTAAAGTTATTCAGCATAAAATATTTACCCGTAAATACGCAATAGACCTTCTATAACTTAATGAAATCCCTCTGAACCCTATGCATAATCGAGGATTAAATTAAATTAAAACTCACAGCACTCTGACTTTATACAATTTCATGTCATTCACCTCTAATGTATCTTGAGGGTTCTCAAAATAAATATGGTGGGTCCACCAACTTATTTCTCCTTTGGTATATACGAGTTCCTTTGTTTCGGCATTAAAATTAACTGATTTCACATGCTTTGCTCCTTCTAATGGTTCAAATGGAGTAAAGATGGAAGTTGAAATATCAAATTGCCACACACTATTGGTGGTGGACAGAAGCAATCGTTGATCACTTGTAAGGAAAAGGTCATGCCCGCTTTCATCAGGTATTTCCCATTCGTTTACTTTCTCTAATTTAGGCTGCGCACTCTCCCAATCCGCTAGCTTATACTCCCTCAATTGATCAAATCCCAGTGTAAACAAACTGTTTTTCTCTTCGTTCCAAACCGCACCATGCCCGGAATATAGACTATCGGAGTATAGTATTTTATCCGACTGTTTGACATCATAAAGTCGGATTGAATTCCCGTTTTCCGCTGTGGAAAGCGCTACTACTATCCTTCCTCCTGGAAGATAGTCTGCAGAATGGGCATTGGGAACATACGCATAAAAAACAGTTTTCTTGTCCTTACGATTTACCAGGGCTACGCCTCCGCTGGAAGACGTTATTAATATTTGCCCTTCTCCAACAGGCTTACAATCATCAGTGGTATTAAAATACCCATGGTATTCTTTGGGCAAACCCTCAGAAATCGCAGCTGTCCATTCCCAAACTTTCACAAGACTATTCTTGTTCGATTTTTCCTTATCGAAAATAACTACGTTCTCATCTCCACACCCAATTATCTCTGAGCTGTCAGTATTTATTACCGATGTTTGTTTTTCAGAACAGGAAAAGAAAGTAACAATTAAAAATAGTGAAGAAAGAAATTTCATGGTTAAGTCGATTTTTAAGTTCAAGCCAAAGCTTCCTTTAAAGATAATATAAAGTCAATTAAAGGATTGATTTGATACCCCTTAAATTATCTTTTCCCCAATAATACCAACCAAAAACCCAAGTATGGCCCCTAAAGAGGAGAGGTAATTGTTTTTCAGCTTGCTTTCAGGAATGATGTCCTGAATCAATAAATATAAAATCCCCCCACTAGCAAAAACCATTAAGAAGGCAGTTAAATCTGGATAATCACTCAAATAAATATGACCGAGCATGGCTCCAATTATACCTGAGAAACTCAGAAAAAAGAAAATGACAAGGGTTTTACGGATAGTAAAACCACTCTGAACCAAGTCCCTGAAGGAATTAAAAGCTTCCGGCAGGTTTTGCAAACCTATAATGACGGCCAGAAGTGTTGCCATTTTGGGATTTATTGCAAAAGTAGCCCCAAGGGCAATGGATTCCGGAACAAAATCCATCATCATGGCCAATAATGTGGCAATTTTCCCACCTTTATTGGCCAAATACCAATCAATTAGAATAAATAAAATTGCTCCAAACAGGAAGGTTCCAACCAAGGGAAACAATTCCAGTTCCTCCATCCCTTGTGGCACCAATACCAATGCCAGAGCTGACAAGATTATTCCCGCACCAAAAGACATCATGGCATGGATAATCTCGTATTTGATTGGTTTTTCCTTAATATGATGGTTAAAATAATTGGCCAATAAACCACCAACAAAAACAGTAACCCCTGAAAATCCTGAGAAGAGAATGATTTTTAGTAACATAACCCAAAGTTAGGTTATCCTTTGAATTTCAATACGATATAAATTAAAAAAACCAATCTGAATTAGAAAAAAGCACCAAAAGTTGTGAAGATTAAAGAGTAAATCAGGGTAAGGGAACATTACAAGACTTCGAAATGGTTTTTAACTGGTCCAAAATAATTTGATGAACTGGTATTCCCTCATTCATTCTAATAGAATAGGCTTCTCGTTCAGGATCTCCAGGCACGAGCACTTTGGCCTCTCCATCTACAGCCACTGCATTTCTCATCGTAACAATCCAATGATCCATACTTTTTTTAAAGTCCGTCAAATCCCTAAATCCTTCTATGTCCCAGGCAGTAAAAAAATGACCAATCCCTTTCCCCACTTGTGTTTCAGGCATAGAGGAGTTAATTGCAAATGGGATTGCAAAGGGTCCCCAGTTGGCACCACTAAGCACTGCACTTAAAATATCAACAGCACCTGCTAGACAATAACCTTTGTGACCAGAACCCTCTTTAGTACTACCTAAAGACAACAAAGCCCCGCCATCGATCATTTCTTCAGGACTTCTGGTAGCTTGACCATTTTTATCAAGACACCATCCTAAAGGTACAATTTCTCCCTCCCTGTGGGCAATTTCCACCTTCCCATAGGCTACAGTGCTACTGGCAAAATCAATGACCACCTCCGGCTCATTCAGCGATGGGAATGCCAGAGCAATCGGATTTGTACCTAGCATTTTTTCCTTCCCATTAAATGGCGCAACACCTTTGGTAGTATTGGTCATGGATAGGCCAATAAAATCTTCTTTTACAGCCATAAGAGGGTAATATCCCGCTGCCCCATAATGGTTGGTATTGCAAACAGCTATGGAACCTGAACCATGTTTATGGGTTTTTTCTATCGCAATCTCCATGCACTTTGGGCCAACTACCAAACCCAAGCCATTGTCCCCATCTATTGTGGCGACAGCATGTTTTTCTCTAAGCACCTTCAATTTTGGTCTGGGATTGATCCTACCTGCTTTGAGCAAATCGAAATAAGTTTTTAGTCTGGCTATCCCATGTGAATCTATCCCATGTTCATCACTATAGGCAAGGACATCTGCAGCCAAAGCAGCTTCGTCAACTGGAACTCCCAGAGATTTAAAAACATTTGTGGTAAACGCTCTAAGCGCTAGGTGATGGATTTGCGTATAGCCTTTGGGCATTGTTTTTTGGTTAAAGATGAGCCAGATTGAAACTTTGAGATGAACTCACAATAGGACAAAACAAAAACATCCGACTAACCTCATGGTCAGCCGGATGTTATAATTTGTATCTAAATATGAATTAATCTATCCTTCATTTAGGTAATGGTTTAATCATAATGTCTTTGTAGTAAATCGTACTTTTAGGGTCATGAGCTTGTAGTGCAACTGTTCCACTGCTCAATCTTTTACCACTGTCACCAATTTCTCCCCTATCTGTTTTTTCATTGAACTCATTGATAACTTTTCCATTAATTTTAACAGTTATGTTATCACCCTGAACTATGATATGCTGGGTATACCATTCGTTATCTTTCACATAAGTCTCTTTAACATCTTTGAAGCTGTATACACTTCCGGTTTTCCTCCAGTCTCCTTGTGTTTGGTTAACCTGGATTTCATAACCTTTTGTTGGCCAACCATCTTTTTCAAATTCCGAGTGAATAAAAATTCCTGAATTGGCTCCAGGCATGGTTTTTACCTGCATTTTTAACTCAAAGTTTTTAAAATTATGTTTTTTGTATTTACCGGTGTAAAACATGTGTGACCTCGGGCCTTCTACCTTAATTACTCCATCCTCAATACTGAATGAATCAGGGTTTTCACTAAAAGACCAACCTTTAAACGATTTGCCATTAAACAAGCTCTTCCAGCCTTTATCCGCTTTTTGAGCAGATACATTTAAAGAGATAAATGCGCATATAAGAATTAATAGGATTCTTTTCATTGGATATAATTTGGATTATTATTGTTTAGGGGTTCAAATTAATACTTTCTTAGGGATATTTCAAGTTAAAAAAGTGAATCCCATTTCAATTTATTTTTAAACTAACAATTCAAAATATTTTGATTGCAGAATGAAAAATAATGAAATATAAAAGTCAATTATATCCCTTTCATACCTTCTTTTTAAAATTAAATTCACTTAAAAAGAATTCATGTAATTTTATCTCGAAAATTAAATTTTTGATTTCAGAATACTCACTGTATTTTAGAGAAATTTTTAAAGTAATGTTTTATGAGCCAGGTAGAAAAAACCAATTATTCCAAGGAAGAGCTTCACGAATTTGAATTGCTGATTAATGAAAAACTGACAATCGCAAAAGAAGAATTGAATCAATTGAAACGTTCTCTCAGCAAACAAAATGATAGTGGAACAGAAAACACTGCTTCTACATCAAAATTGCTAGAAGATGGGGCAGACACACTTGAAAGAGAAAATCTAAGCCAATTGGCTGCCAGACAACAAAAGTTTATCATAAACCTTGAAAATGCTATAAGGAGAATAAAAAATGGCACTTACGGGGTTTGTGTGGACACAGGAAAACTTATCAGCAAAGAAAGATTGCGTGCAGTTCCTCATACCATGCACAGTATAGAAGCAAAACTAGGTAAAAAATAAAAGTGGATTTCTTACCTCGACATATTGAAGCCCTGATTTTTTGTTCAGCCGAACCACTAGGCATACAAGAAATCCAAAAGTGTCTTGCAGAAATGTTTGAGACCGAAATACCTATGGATCATTTGGACGAAGCCTTGGAGGCCCTTACAAACAAATACAATTCAGATGATTATTCTTTCAGCCTAGAGAAAATAGCTGGAGGATACCAATTTTTAACCAAGCCAGCCTACCTAAGTAGTGTAGCTATTTTACAAAAACACCAATCTCAAAAACGACTTTCCAACGCTCAATTGGAAACCCTATCCATCATTGCCTACCGGCAGCCGATAACAAAATCCGAAATGGAACAGATCAGAGGGGTGAATTGTGACTATTCTGTTCAGAAGCTATTGGAAAAGTCTCTGGTAGCCATCAAAGGCAAGTCTGAAGGACTAGGCAGGCCTCTTTTGTACGGCACTAGCTCAAAATTCATGGAATACTTCGGCATTAATGACCTGAGCGAACTCCCACAACCTAAGGATTTTAAAGAAGAGGACAACGAAATAGGAAAACAAAGCGATTGATTTTTAAAATCTGTGTTATTATTACATAAATAGCACTAAATTTGCACCCGCTTAAGAAAAGGTCAAATCACCTTATAATTAAGCTTTTACATTTGATTATTTTAATACAGCAGAGATGCTGCAAGATTATGAAAAAATTCAACAATAAAACTGGGGATTCTTCCAAAAAATCATGGGGAGACAATAAAGAACCAGGAAAACGAACCTCCTATTCCAAAAAAAAGGAATCCACTGACAAAACTCCTGTAGAAAAAAGTGAATACAAAGGTAGAGGACGCAATCAAAAACCCATTTTTGGTAAGGTTGAGGAAAAAGACAAAAAGAAAAAACCTTTTAAAAAGCCTTTTTCTCCTATAAAAACTGGTAAAGGCAAAGATGAAGCACAGCCTATTTACAACCTAAAGACCATTCAAAAAACTGCTCAAACAGATTCGGATGAAATCAGGCTCAACAAATTCATCGCCAACGCAGGTATTTGTTCGCGAAGAGATGCAGATAAACTCATTGAAAAGGGAGAGATTTCTGTAAATGGGAAAGTAGTAAAAGAAATGGGCTACAAGGTGCTTAGAAAAGACAGGGTAGAATACAAGGGAAAATCCATCCGTCCGGAAAAGCCCGTTTATATCTTACTTAATAAGCCCAAGGATTTTATCACCACAACTGACGATCCATTTGAGCGCAAGACAGTCATGCACTTGGTTGAAAATGCCTGTGAAGAGCGTCTATTCCCAGTAGGAAGACTAGATAGAAACACCACTGGTTTATTACTTTTCACCAATGATGGAGAGCTTTCAGCCAAACTGACACATCCTTCCTATGAGATTAAAAAAATATATCAGGTAACCCTGGATAAGCCCATAGCGAAGAATGATGTTGATGCAATACTAGAAGGTGTGACACTGGAAGATGGCCTCACTGAGGTAGATGACCTACAGGTACTTTCCAAAGACCGTATGATTTTAGGCATAGAGATCCATTCTGGAAAAAATAGAATTGTTCGTAGAATTTTTGCTCATTTTGGTTACGATGTAAACGCCTTGGACAGGGTAACATTTGCAGGGTTGAGTAAAAAAGATATCCCAAGAGGTAAATACCGCTTTTTAGAAGAAAAAGAGGTTATTAACCTGAAATTCATGAATAAAAGAAAAAGTAAAAAGCGACCTATATAGGTCGCTTTTTTTGTTTCTAGCACGGATTTGGCTATATTATTTTAAAATAAATCTTATTGATATGAAAGCCATCTGGAAAGGAAAAATCCTCGCTGAATCTAACGAGACCATTTTTTTAGAAAACAATCATTATTTCCCAAATGAGTCATTAAATCGGGAATTTTTCGAAATATCTCAAACCACTTCTGATTGCCCGTGGAAGGGAAGGGCCAATTATTATCACATTCGCATAGGAGAGGACACCAACCGTGATGCCGCCTGGCATTACCCAGCACCTAAGGAAGCTGCCAAAGAAATCAAAGATTACGTAGCTTTTTGGAAAGGGATAGAGATCAAAGAATAGAGAGCTATGAAGAAATACGATGCAATCATCATCGGAGCAGGTCAATCAGGAATGCCTCTGGCAAAAAAAATAAACGCTATAGGCTTGTCGGTAGCGCTCATTGAAAAAAGGGTGGTTGGCGGCACATGTATAAATGACGGTTGTTCCCCTACCAAAACAATGGTGGCCTCCGCAAGAGTGGCCCATTTGGTGGGTAGAGCTGAAGATTTCGGTGTAAATGTAAATAGTTTCTCAATTGATCAAAAGGCAATCAAAGCCCGCAAAGACCATATTGTAATTACCTTTAGGGGAGGGGCTGAGAAAAGCCTTAAAAAAGCAGGAAACATAGACATCATCTTAGGCAAAGCAACTCTTCTTTCATCCAACAAAGTACGCATAGCACGTGAAGGGGCGGAGGTCCTTGAAATTTCAGGAGAAAAAATCTTTTTCAACACGGGATCTTCTCCTTTTGTCCCAGAGATTGATGGTTTGAAAGAAACCCCCTACCTGACCAGTACAAGCATTATGGAGCTTGAGGAAACCCCAGAACACCTGGTTATCCTTGGAGGCGGATATATTGGGCTTGAATTTGGGCAGATGTTCAATAGATTTGGCAGTAAGGTCAGCATTATTGACAAAGCCCCAAGGCTGGTACCCAAGGAAGACAAGGACGTTTGTGAGGAAGTTTCAAAGATCTTTGCTAAAGATGAAATTAACACCTATTTGGATACCTCGGTCACAAGAATAAATTTCGAAAACGATCAATTTAAAGTTTATCTGGAAAGTAAATCAGGACCAAAAACTATTGAAGGCAGTCATTTACTGGTAGCTACCGGAAGGAAACCCAATAGCGAGGGCTTAGGACTAGAGGATATCGGTGTTAAACTTACTGAAAAGGGTCACATTGCAGTGAATGAGACCTTTGAAACCAGCATTTCAAATATCTATGCCCTTGGAGATGTAGCCGGTTCACCACCATTTACCCATATGGCATATAATGATGCGCACATTGCCTTTAGAAGTATCTATGAAGGAGATAAAGAAATTTCTTCAAAGGACAGGCTACTTCCCTACTGTGTATTTATTGATCCTCAATTGGCAAGGATTGGACTTAATGAGCAAGAAGCCAAAGAAAAAGACATTCCATATAAGGTAGGTAAATTTTTCATGAAGCATGCCGGTAGAGCCCTGGAAACTGATGAAACCAATGGTTTTTTCAAGGTGCTTGTAGACCCTAAAAGCAAGCAAATCCTGGGTGCTACGATTTTAAGCCTGGATGGAGGCGAAGTCATGGCGGTGCTTCAAATGGCCATGGTGGGAAAGGTTACTTATGATCAAATACAAAACCTACCAATAGCGCATCCTACGCTGGCTGAAAGTTTAAATAATTTGATGATGCAAATTGAGTAAATTTGAATTTACAACTATAATGGTTTTAATGCCAGTTTCGGAAGCAAATTGATTAAAATACCAGATTGTGATAGTAGGTTTGTTCGCTATCTTGGAATCCACCCCTATTTGGCACCTACCGGCCTTCTGTTCCACATGGCCATAAACTGGAAATGGGCCATCCTTCTGGCGGATTCTTTGGCTTTATTTGCCAATTCCCCCTCATATAATTCATCTATAGTTTCAAACCAAAGTTGTAACCAAATCCCAAAATGTTTTTGCTCTACGGTATGATTTAGATTCTTGTCTACATTAATATGTTTGAGTGTAGGGTTTCCTTTAAACTTAGCAATGCCAAAAAGATTCGTTTCCCAGAAATCAGTAAGCTTTTCCAGGTGTTCCGGCCACCTTTCTTCCTCAATATGTCCATTGAAAATGGGGCCTAGCAGTTCGTTATTTCTGATTTTTGCATAGAATGCGTTTACCAGAACATTGATGTCTTTGCGGTTTTCAATTGATTTCATCAGGCTTTATTTATTTGATTCCTTAACTACATTTTCTACACGTTCTACCTGATCCGATTTTGAAAGACTCAAGCGAACCACACTGTCCTTTATGGCAGTAAGGTCATGTGGAATATTTCCTTCTAGGGCCAAAATACCTCCACTTTTAAAATTGTGATTTTCTCCTTCAGCCCCAAAGTCAATCTCTCCCTCCAAGACCTGAACCACTATCGGGAACTTGGTCTTATGCTCTTTCATTACCTGGCCTTCCTTCAGTAGAATGCGTATTTCTTTGGAGAATGGAGATTCCAAAATTACTTTGGTACTGATTTTATCTCCAAATTGTAAATCTTCATTAAATGATGCAACTTCCATATTGTCTGTATTTTTAATTTAAACTCAACTTATTTATCAATACTTTTTTAAGGTACTCAAACTCATCTAAATAATAAAGGATATTTTTATCTTTTATTATTATACAAGTATTACAAGATCCATTTAAAATTCGTTCATTTTTATGAATTTATCCCGAAATATGCAATAGCATTCTATTACGCGCTGAAATCGCTTTAAAATCAGCCACTTCGTTGCTGTATTCAATTTCACCATAGCGGTGCTATGCTGAAATCTCCAAACAGTCTGATTTTCTTTCGATTGCAACACTCATTACGAATCCTATTACATAATCCGGGTTTATTTTTTGCCGGCGGCTGGGCGGAGCCGAAGCCATAGGGTAACGTGTACATCATACCTACTCCTTCGGCTTCGCTCAGGAATCGGTTATATGTCTGGCGTTATGAAAACGGGTATTCAATTAAAACAGCCAATCCGATTGAAACAATTAATAAAAAAACCGGCTCATGGGCCGGTCTTTTTTATTCGCATGTATATTGAAATTTATATTTTCTCGAATACATTTCTAAAACTACATGCCGCAGCAAGCCTGCCATGCAAATCAGCAATTGGCACACGCTCTTGTTCAGTGGTATCTCTGTGACGGATGGTTACTGTATCGTCTTCCAAAGTCTGATGATCTACAGCTATACAGAATGGAGTACCTATCAAGTCCTGCCTTGTATAACGTTTACCTATTGACCCGGCTTCTTCGTAGATGATATTGAAATCATATTTCAATTGATCAAAAATCGCTTTGCCTTTATCAGGCAGGCCATCTTTCTTGGTCAATGGCAAAATGGCCGCTTTCACGGGAGCCAAGGCAGGATGCAAGGCCAAATAAGACCTGGACTTTCCTTCCACTTCTTGCGTCGTAAAGGCATTGCAAAGGGTCATCAAAAACAATCTATCTGCTCCAATAGAAGTTTCGACTACATATGGAATGTAATTCTGATTGATCTCTGGATCAAAGTACTGTTGTTTCTTTTTGCTGAACTCCTGATGCGCTTTCAGATCAAAGTCTGTTCGGGAGTGAATCCCTTCCACTTCTTTGAAACCAAAAGGAAATTGGTACTCTATATCCAAAGCAGCATTGGCATAATGTGCCAGCTTCTCATGGTCATGTCTTCTTAGTTTTTCTTCAGGTATACCCAAAGCCTTGTGCCAGCTCATTCGTGTATCTGCCCAATGCTTGTACCATTCCAATTCAGTACCAGGTCTAACAAAGAATTGCATCTCCATTTGCTCAAATTCCCGCATTCTGAAAATAAACTGTCTGGCAACAATTTCATTTCTGAAGGCCTTACCTATTTGTGCTATACCAAAAGGAATTTTCATTCTGGCTGTTTTCTGCACATTCAAGAAATTCACAAAAATCCCTTGAGCCGTTTCTGGTCTAAGGTAAATGGTATTAGAATCCTCTGATACAGAACCTACTTGAGTAGAAAACATAAGGTTAAACTGCCTTATTTCGGTCCAGTTTGTGGTTCCACTCACCGGGCATTTGATATCTTCCTCAATTAATAATTCGCGAAGAGCTGAAAAATCTTCTGCCTCCAACAAACGTCCCATGGTAGCCAAAAGACTATTGGCTTTCTCTTGGTTGCCTTCGTTTTCATAACCAGCAGCCTTTTCTTCTATCAATACATCCGCCCGATAGCGCTTTTTACTGTCTTTATTGTCCACCATTGGATCATTGAAACTATCCACATGGCCGGAAGCTTTCCAGGTAGTCGGATGCATAAATATAGACGCATCCAATCCAACGATATTGCCGTTTAGACGGGTCATGGATTCCCACCATAATCGCTTAAGGTTGTTCTTTAACTCTACTCCATAAGGCCCGTAATCATATACTGCCTGAAGCCCATCATAAATTTCAGATGAAGGGTAAACAAACCCATACTCTTTGGCATGGGCAATGATATCTTTTAGCAGACCACTTTCCTGCTTTTGTTCTGATTTTGCCATAGGCGCAAAATTAAGCAAAAACCTATACTCTACAAGGTTTTTCAGTTACTGGTATTGCTTTGTATCAGGAAAGCAGCAATATCTGCGATATCTTGCGCCTTAAGATCCATTTCCTTAGGCCCCGGCATCAGACTTATGGGTAGCTGTTTTCTGTTCAGCACTTCTTCTGCAGGTAAAACATGTCGTTTTCCTTGAAAATCCAGCACCGTAACCACCGGTCCTGCAGCTTGCAATAAACCTAAAAGTACCGCTCCATTTTTTAGTGCAATTAAATATGCTTCTGAACCAAAGCCTATGGCCGCATCCGGTTGAACGATGGCATTGACCAAGGTTGGGTAATCCATTTTTTGCCCGATTTGACTCAGGTCCGGCCCAATTTCATTTCCTGACCCCGCTATTTTATGACAAGAAGCGCAATTCTGAACAGCCTTCACTTGTCCTGCTACAGGGTCTTTGTCAAGAGATAGAATCTCATCTTCATCAATTGCTTTTTCGCTACCAAAATAATGCCTCAATAACTTAAGCACCGAGGGCCTTTTTTCATCCTTATTAACAGCTGAAAAATCTAAATTATAATTTTTAAATGCACCCTCTGCCCCCATTAAGGCCAAATGAAGTCTACCCGAAGGGTTTTCCGCCAATCGATTAAAAGCAAGCTGCTTTTTCTCTAAGTTGGTTAAGCTGTCTTTTAGTTGCGCTTTTAATGCCAGTAAATTGGGTTGGGCATCAGGTAAAACAATTGGAGCATCCCAATCTTGCAAAAAAGAGCTCCACTCATTGTACTTTCTGAATTGAAGCCACCATTGGGCTTTTTCCTGAAGAGCCCCTTCCTTTTCAGCGGCTTTCTTTACAGCCTCCACTGCTTCTTTTTCAAAGATAAAAGCCAAAGTTTCCAAAGCCAGGTCTCTTTCATCTGTGGTAAGTGCCTCATTTTCCAATCTGGCCTTTAAAGCAGGAATGGCTGCTTTGGGATGCCACTCCCATATTAAAGAGGCAATTTGAGGAGACCATTTTGCCGGATCTATTGCAGCGATATTGTCCCGGTAATAGGTTTCAGCATTGTCTTTCATTCCTATGCCCAATGCATTTCTGTACCAGGGATTTGTCCCATCGTATGCTTTGATTAACTCTTTATAGATTTCTGAAGTTTTCCCCCAATCTTCCTCCCTTAGCAATAAGGCCAGTTCCCTTCTAATCAATGGCGAACCATTCTTAGAAAGCTTCAAAGCTTCAACAAGCAAGCGCTCTGGGGCATTGGCTGACAAAGCCCTAGCTGTGGTCAAAACGATTTCCTGATTTGCGTCTTTTAGCAATGGCAAAATTGAATGGATTCCTTGCGCTCCCATACCTGCAAGCGTCCAAATCGCTCTGGCCCTAAAAAAGGGATTGTCCTCATTTTTAACCATACTTTCTAGCTCAGGCAAAACAGCAGCACCTTGTTCTCTCAACTTTTGCATGGCAAAGGCACGCACATGAACCGCCGGACTTTTTAGTGCAGTCAATTGACCTGCTGTGTTAGAGAAATCAATCTTTGGGAGAGAAAGCTTTTTGTCCTTTGGAACAATGCGGTAAATCTTACCTTCTCCCACGGTGTCTCTCATTTGATGGCCTCCGACAATTGGATCATACCAATCTGCGATGAACAATGAACCATCAGTACCTACTGTAACATCGCTTGGCCTGAACCATTTTCGGGTATCTTCCTCCACCTGGTGCCAGATATAGCCAGTATTGTCCTGATCAACTGAGGAAACAAAGGCTTGTCTATCTTGGAGGGGATAACCGGCACCTATTACTTCTGGAGCATAGCCAAATACAATATTTCTTCCGGCATCAGCACTTAATAAAAGCCCTCTGAATTGCTCCCCAAGCTCATCTCCCTCAATGCGAACCATTCCAGTAGGTGAACCTGCCCCATACACATCCCCAACAGGCAAAACCCCAGGATCATGTTGGTGCCAGTGGGCTTCGGCTATGGTTTGCCCAGGCCTTCTGTCTGCCTGCCATGTTCGATCTCCTTTTGCACTAAAATAACCGGCATCACTGCCCTCCATCAACCAGGTGGTCCTGCAAGAGGCAGTTTGATCATCATTGTCACTTTGCCACATATTGCCATAGGAGTCCACCGCAACTTCAAATGCATTTCTGAAATTGTGTGACACTACTTCCATACCGGTTCCATCAGGATTGATTTTGATTACCAAGCCACCATTGTAAATTTTTCCATCATCACTGATTTGTGCGGGAATATTTTCTGTACTGTAAGGAGTGTATTCATTGTAGACGCTGCCTGAGCGAAGCGTCCATCCATCTTTCCCTTCCACTTTATGTGGCCCTGCATTTCCTGTAATAAAGTACCACTTCCCATCCGGGCCAAGCTGTCCTGCATGTAAGCCATGGTCATGGTCTTTTCCCCCAAATCCTGTCAAAAAAACCTCTTTACTATCAGGAATATCATCACCATCTTCGTCTGTATAGATGATTATATTTGGTGAACAGGAAACCACTACCTGATTGCCCAGCACTGCAATCCCCAAAGGGCTTCTCAGCAAGGTATCCTGAACAAAAACCTTTGAAGCATCTGCTTTGCCATCGCCATTGGTATCCTCAAGGATCATTACGCGATCACCTTTATCCTGCACCTTATGACCATCAGCATTGCGGAAATCCCTGTAGTTAACACCTTCGGTAACCCATACCCTACCTTTGGCATCCACATCCATATTGGTGGGATTAAAAAATAGGGGACTTTCAGCCCATACACTTACCTCTAAGCCTTCTGGAACAAACAACAATGGTTGGGCTTCCTGTTGGTTGTCAGTATTGCAAGATAACAGTCCCAGGAATAAAACGCTGCAACAGATCGGCCACTTTACCATTTTTTAGGATTTCATGAGTTGTGAAACAAAATTTAGATTTTTTCTATAGGCTGGCAACACTTCCATACCCTTTGGAATGGCGCCCTCCATTATGCACCAACCTTTATAGCCAATTTTATCCAGACTCACTTTTACTTTTTCAAAATTCACCTTTCCTTGCCCAAGCAACTGACCATTTTCTTTAAAGTGAATTTCGCAGATATTTTCAGCTCCTAGGAGGGCTATTTCTTTAAAAATATCATAGCCCATTTCTGTTGCATTGGCCAGATCATAATAGACCTTTACATGGGTAGAGCCTACTGCTGCTAAAATTTCGAGGTGCTCTTCTGCTGATAACCATGATTCAATACCTAAAACCACATTGGCTTTTTCCGCCTTCGGGGCTACTTTCTTTAATCTACGGATTACTTCTTTTTTCCCTGAAGGATCATTTCTTAGGTCTCCAGCAGAGAAAAAGGCCAGCAAAACATTTTTGCATCCCAAGGCTTTGGCTACATCAATACTATCCGAAACCCAAACTTCAGTTTCAGGGGCAGATTTATAGGGCACTCGATTGAGCTCCCCTATTGCCAAGCCCGCAATTTTTACCTTGTTATTTTTAGCCGACTGAAGATAAGTTTGTTGCATCTCCTTTTGCCTGAGATGCATGTTATTAGACACATTACCCAAACTTACCTGAACACCATCAAGCCCTATTTCTCTCGCCAATTCAAATGCTGTAGGATCTGATGCTTTGCCAATGGACCAATCACAAGCGCCAATTCGAACTTTAGGTTTTCTGTCATCCATCCCCCAAAGTGGAGCCAAGGCAACCATGCTACTTAATGTCAGGATTGTTTTCCGTCGGCTAATCCTTTTCATCTTATTCTTTTATGCTGGCCATTTTATAAACTTTTCCATCCGCTTTGGTAAATAGGTACATTTCTCCACTGGCGTCTTTTCCAAATCTAAGGTCTACCCTTCTACTTCCAGCCAATTTTGCAAGAGGTATAGATACTCCTTCATATTCAACTGTCCATTCATAAATAGTTGCCTGTTTGCCTACTTCAAGATCCGCTATATTTACATAAAATAGTCGCCCTCTTGTTATGTCTCCAAAAAGATATTTACCATTCAAGCCTGGCACTTCTGTTCCTGTATATTCATATCCACCTGAAATGGCATTGCCTTCATCGTGATCATACATGGCCACCGGATAAGAAAACCCAAAGGATTTTTCATTTTCAGGCAAAGGGAAAACCATGTTGGAATCGTCTTCTGGTTTTAATTCGAAGGTTCCTTCTCTTACCGGCCAACCATAATCATCACCTGGTCGAAGCATATAAAGGGATTCTATTTGACCTTGACCAATATTGGAGACCAATATTTCACCACTCTTAGTCCAGGTAATTCTATGTGGATTTCTGAAACCGTGTGCATAGATCTCAGGCATCCAACCTTTGTCATTACCTACAAATGGATTGTCTTCAGGGATTCCATATTTTCCATTACTGCTATTATTACCTTTAGGATCAATGCGATAAACTGCTCCCCAAGGCTGAGTGGCCCCATAAGAAATCCAGGCATGTCCCCTTCCTTCCGATCCTCCATCACCTATTCCTATATAGAGTAAGTTATAATCTTTATCCCCTTTTTTTGCAAGTGGATTGAAAGTAATTTCTTGCATGCCATGGATAGCAGAGGCCATATCTATCCTAAACAGTTCTCTGTGTTTAGAAGTATTTAGCGGTACCCCTAGTGGATCATTGGTTTCCCACTCCGTAACCACCCACTGCATATCACTTTTAATACTGTCACCAAAGGCAAAATCAGCAGGGACTGTATGGGGTTTTTCTGTATGGCTGGTATAGAACAAACCATTCTCACCAAAATCTGGATGAAAGGCAAAACTACCAAAACCAGTGGCCAAGCCAGGTTGATTTATAAAGTCAGGCATTTCCTTAGCCATATCAAGGTATACCTTGGTTTTTGCTCCTTCCATAAGGTATAATTTACCACGTAAATCCAACATGTACATGTCTTTGGTTACCGGGTGGTAGTCCATTTTAGCTATACGGGTAAGGGGTTTCTTTTCTGCAGAAGCGGGAATCGTGCTGATCAATTCCAGATTGACGACCAAATCAGACATAGGGATTTTTTCAGGTATTGGGTTCCAAATGGAATCCAATACCGCTTCCTTATTCTCCGCGGGGGCTTCATGCTGGTGCATGTAGGCAATGATATTGTCCAATTCCTTTTCTTCTAAATGACTAAAAGAAGGCATATAGGTTTTGTACCTATCGAAAATTTTCTTGGCTCTTTCATCCCCCTTATCAATCATTTCCGTGGGGTTTTGAATAAAAGAGCGCATCCATCCTAGGGGTTGTTCTCTGGTAATCCCTCCCAACTGGGGGCCAATTCCGTTTTTATTAAAGGCGTGACAACTGCTACAATTTGCTTGGAACAATTTTTCTCCAACTTCTAAGCTGGCCTGATCCATAGGTATTATTTCCTCCAATGGTTTGTCTTTAGAGTTACATGACCAAACTAAGGCGGAAAGGAACAGGAGAAAAATTAGGTTTCTAAATGGGTTCATAGATTAAAGGTACTGTCAAATGCAATTCAATCAATTAAAATATGGAGCCAATCTACTTTATTATCGTTATATAAAAAAAGCCTTATTTACTAATGCGTAAAAAAATACGTTTAATTGGTGAATTGAGAAGATATAATCGTAGAGATACCGAATAGGCTAAAGGTTCATTTTATTATTCGTCCTTTCATAGAAATATGCAAATCTAAACAGATTCCTTTCAAAGGACCCTCAATTAAATCGGTAATTATCTATTTGAGATGCAACAATAAACAAAAAAGGGGCTTGTTTTTCAACAGCCCCTTTTTTGTTATTGATGGATAATTACCATCCTTTGTTTTGTTCGATACCAGATGAGCTTACCACACGAGTTGGTATTGGCCAAACGCCCATGGTGCTCGCATCAAAATTTCTGGCAGGCCAGATTTCACCTATGGTATAAGGAGAATCTGGATTAGCTCTATCGCTATGAAGGCGACCGTGAAGAGGTTGGCTATAGGCTGCCTCAGCATCTCCCCATCTCACCAAGTCAAAGTGTCTATTGGCAAATTCACCTGCCAATTCTACCCTACGCTCATGTTTCAAATCTTCCATAGTCGCATTGGTTTTAGGAGCTAAACCAGCCCTTTCCCGTATGCGGTTCAATGGCTCATCTCCATTTTGCCCTTGCATAATCAAAGCTTCAGCCTTCAGCAATAAAAGCTCAGAATACCTTAATAAAGGAACATTCAGAATGGTTGTTGGATCATTCCCATTGGAATTGATATAAGTACCTATGGGATTTTCAAACTGGTATTCATACAGGTATTTGTTGAATTGCAATCCTGAAAGAGAGTTTTCCGATTGGTATTTTCTTTCCTCTCCGAAAAATTTGAAATCATCACCAAATTTTAAGATTGTAACCTCTCTTCTGAAGTCACCCTCTTCAAATTCTTCATACAATTCATTAGTAGGCATGTAATAGCCCCATCCATTGTATTTTCCCCAGCCTTTATTTTCAAGAGAAACACCTGGCAGCTTACTTCCACCATTCACACCAGACACTACAGTCCAGATATATTCCGGCCCCCAGTTGTTTAGGTGACTATGTAACATTCTGAAATCTTCGGATGGAGTATTGGTGGTATAAATACCCCTATTGGAGCCAGAATTGGTAACTGCATCCACATAGGTTACTACTTCAGCATACCTTGAAGCATCATATTCTGCCCAGTATAAATTTGTCTTCGCAATATAGGCTAGTGCAGCATCCTTGTGTGCGCGTCCCATATCTTCGGGACTATAGGTTGTAAACAAAGGCAATAAGTCTGCGGCCTTCTTGAGGTCTTCTACGATCTGCGCATAGTTTTCTTCTACGCTAGCAGGTCGAGAATAACTTCCTGGCTCATCAAACATGTTCTCTTCTGTAATTATTGGAATACCTCCACTTACATCATCCCCATAAGTATGGGCCAACCAGAAATAATGGAAAGCACGCATAAAATAAGCTTCTCCAAGAATTCGGTTTTTCAGGTCGGTTGCCAGATCCATGTCCGGAACATTTAGAATAATGTCATTGGCTCGACGGATAATTTTGTAACTCTGCGGATACATCCAATAAGCGTAGCCTTCATCACCAGTCATGTTGAAGTTTTTGATATTGTCGGCAGTAGAATTAATCCTACCTGTCACCATATCGTCTGAAGCATTGATATACCAGAAAAACCCTCTGGAAAACATGTCTTCATCTTTCATGTAAAAGTAAAGGCTATTGGCCGCGGTTATTGCATCCTGTTCGTTCTGGAAGAAGTTTTCGTAAGAAGTACTTCCGAGTGGCTCAAGATTAGTAAACTCATCTGAGCAGCCTGTCATCACCCCTAAACTAAGGACGATCAATATCGATATCTTATATAATGTATTTTTCATTTTTTTCACAGTTAGGTATTAAAGCGTAAGAGAAAGTCCTGCTGTAAAAGTTTTAGGCAGAGGATAACGACCCACATCCATTCCTTTACCACCAACTTCCGGGTCCATACCAGAATATTTAGTGATTGTAAATAAATTTTCAGTAGAAATATAAACCCTAAGGCTACTATTTTCCCCTACATTTTTTAGAATTTGCTGAGGAAATGTATACCCTACTGTAAGGTTTTTCAATCTCATATAAGATGCCTCTTCTAAATACCAGCTTGAAGCTGTACCAAAGTTTCTATTGTCATCTTTAGTTGATATTCTCGGAATATCAGTATCGGTATTTTCAGTAGTCCAGGCATCTAAAACTCTATTGTCTAAGTTATAACCAGACTGAGAAGCGTTCAAGGCAGTGTATTTGTAGCCGTTAAATACTTTTACACCTGCAACCCCCTGCAAAATCATGCTTAAATCGAAACCTTTGTAATCAACGCTTAAATTGAATCCATAGGTAAAGTCAGGAAGGTAACTTTCCATAAACACCTTGTCCTCATCAGTGATTTTACCATCATTGTTTACATCAGTAAATTTGAAATCTCCCGGCTTTGCATTGGGTTGTATCAGCGTTCCATCCTTAACATGAGCGTCAATCTCACTTTGTGATTGGAAAATTCCTTCATAAGGAACTAAGAAAGTAGAATACAAAGATTGACCTACTTCAGACCTATAAGGATAAAGCGTACTTCTGACTTCATCGCTATGTGCTATGAAATTTATATTGCTCTTATTGTATCCATCAAGGTTCATTAACTCATTATTGATAATACTAAAATTACCTCTTGCGCCAATGTTGAACTCTCCGGCCTGGGTAAAGTAGCCCGCAGAAAACTCAAGACCTGTATTTCGCACTTCTCCACCATTCACATCTGCAGCGGTAGTTCCCTGGTGCAAATCTTCCAATCCTGGTAGTATCATCCCTTTGGTCGTTTTCACAAAATAATCCAAAGTCAGGTCAATTTTATTATCAAATAAACCAGCATCCAGTCCGATATTGGTAGATTCCGAAATTTCCCATTTAAGGTCTGGATTGGATTGTCTGTTGGCATAAACCGCCCTATAATCAAGGGAAGCTTCTTGTCCAAGAATAACCGTTTGCGTACCTAAAGGAACATCAAAAGAATAATAGCCTACAGAGTTAATGTTTCCAATTTGGCCCCAGGAAGCTCTCAACTTCAATATATTTACAGCTTCGTTATTGAAGAAATCTTCTCCTGAAATTTTCCATGCGCCAGAAACAGCAGGGAATACGCTTGATTGATTCTGGATTGCCAGACGAGAAGTCTCATCACGTCTTACACTACCTGCTATAAAGTATTTGTCATCGTAATTGTACATAACCCTACCGATAGCTGAAGTCAATGCATCCTCATAAACACCAGTAGTAGGGGTCATGAATTCTTCAGCATTGCTCATGTATTGATTAAAAGGTTCCTCACTGCTGAATCCTCTACCTTCTTGAAAATAAGATTCACTTTTGGTAAACTGCGAGGAGTAGACAGCCGTTACATTTAGATCATGTAAACCAAACCTTCTTTGAAAAGACACCTGGTTGTCCCATATCCACCTTTGGGTATTTGAACTGCCTTGGTAAAGATAATTTTGCAGATTAGTTCTTCCTAGTTCTGGAATCCTAGGGCTAAACTGCTTGTTATTGGACATATTGATATTGTAGCTAAAGGTACTTCTGAAAGACAGACCGGGAATAATCTCATAATTTAAATACGTATTGGAATTTAAATTAGTGGTCGGGTTATTGGTAGTAGGCCTCAAAAGAAGTCCCATTGGGTTGTACACATCACCATAAGTACCTGCAAATTGAGACAGTTCGTAAGGTACTACACCATGGAAAACTCCATTTTCATCATAAACAGGGGCTGCGGAAGGCATGTACAAAGCACTTATTATACTGCCTGAATAAGAACTACTGGAATTGGTGCCTACTGAAGTCGATCTGGTAAAATAAATGTTTTCACCTATGGTCACCTTATCAGACAAGTGAAAATCTGTTTTCAGTCTAAATGCATAGCGCTCAAATCCAGTCCCTTGCAAGAGTCCTTCTTTATTCAAATAGCCAAAAGAACCCATATAATTGGCTGATTCACTGGCACCGCTGACGTTCACATTGGCACTGTAAACTGCCGCTGTTCTAAAAATTTCTTCCATCCAATTGGTTCGAGTAGTTTGTCCCCATGGATTTTGACTTCCATCATGAGCTGCCTGACGGGCCGCACCAGCATTGTCTGCAGCCAAATTATACACATCGGCTTGTTGCTTTGCATTTAGTGGAGTAGGTAAATTACTTGCTTTCTGCGTACCGGAATACACATCAAAAGTAACTACAGGTTTCCCAAATGCACCTTCTTTGGTTTTGATAACGATTACCCCAGAAGCAGCCTGAGCACCATAAATGGCAGCAGCAGAAGCATCCTTCAGGATGGAAACAGATTCTATATCGTTAGGATTAATAGGAGGACCATAATATGGCATTCCATCCACAACGGTTAAGGGTCTTTCATCAGAAAGAGACCCTATTCCACGAATAACGACCAAACCTTCTTGTGAAGGGTCGCCACCTTGCTGTAATACTGTGACACCAGCCACACTACCTTGTAAGAAATCATTCAGATTCGTAACAGGCCTACTATTGATCTTGTCCAGACCAGCTACAGAAGATACTGAGGAGGTTAGGTTTTCTCTTCTAGAAGTACCGTAACCAATCATCACTACTTCGTCCATGTTAAAGACAGATTCCTCCAGGTATACATTAAGCTCAGTATTTCCATTGTAAGGTAAGGTTTGGGACTGCATTCCTATAAAAGAAACAGTAACAGTTCCTGAACTTTCGCTTAAACTAAGCGAAAATTTACCGTCAATATCGGTAATGGTTCCTTGGTTGGTATTGCCTGCGGGGACAATGGACGCCCCTGGTACGGGCTCCTGATTAGGGTTGCTATAAACCGTTCCTTTTACAACGGTCTGGGCTTGAGCACTAAAAATGGCCAGGCACCATAGCGCGGTTAATAAATAATAGATTTTTTTCATAGGGTTATTTTTACTGATTAATAAAGAAATGCAATATTAAGTAAAAGTATGGGCTGTGAATAATTATAGAATTATTAAAATGTTATTTCCTTAGCAAAGTTGGAAGTTAATCACAAATTTAAAACCTCTCTACGAGTACCTTAATCCTTGACTAGATCAAAAATTCTTTGGACATTCATATAAAAAAGCAAACTTCCTTCAAGGCGATTTTTTATATTTGCCCCTATTTTATTTACCAAAATTTCCTCCATGAAATACATCAGCCTACTATTATTGTTTTTTTTAGCTTCCCAGCCACTTTACCCCCAATCGTCCACCTTTGGGGAAATTCACGGAAAAGTCGTTGACAAGGAAGGTAAGGCCGCTCTAGGTTTTGCTACAATCAGTGTTTTTTCTTTAGAATCAGAGGACAAGAAGTTAATCAATGGTGGAATTACCTCAGAAGATGGTTCCTTTTCGATTGATCTTCCTCAAGGAAAATTCAATGTTTTGGTGGAATTCATGGGCTATGAAGCTTTAGAAATAAATGACATTGTCATCAATAGGGAAAACCGTAAGCTTGACCTTGGATCAGTAGGATTATCTGCAGATACAGAAAGCTTGGATGAAGTGGTTGTCCAAGGTGAAAAGACTCTGATGGAGTTGTCCTTGGACAAACGAATATTTAATGTTGGAAAAGACCTATCTAACGCAGGACGATCGGCGAATGATATTCTGATGAACCTACCTTCTATATCTGTGGATCCTGAAGGAGGAGTAAGATTGAGAGGATCTAGTAATGTACGAATCCTTGTTGATGGAAAACCTTCAGGGCTTGTAAGTTTTAAGGGAAGTAGTGGACTCCAACAACTTCCTGCAAGCATGATCGAGTCAGTGGAAGTCATTACCAATCCATCTGCACGCTATGAAGCCGAAGGAATGGCTGGAGTAATCAATATTGTATTGAAAAAAGACAATAATCAAGGTTTCAATGCCTCCTTTGAAGGAACTGTTGGGAACCCCGATAACTTTGGACTTGCGGCTAATCTCAATTACAGACAAAAGAACATCAACTGGTTTATCAATTACGGAGTAGCTTATAGAAGCCCCCCAAGAGAGGGTACCATAAGCCAGGAAGTGGATAATGGAGACACTACATTTTACTCTCACCAAACTACCTCCGGTACCGTCAGTGGACTTAATAACAATATCCGCGCAGGCTTGGATTACTATTTCAACGAAAACAGCATACTGACAGGGTCCTATTTATGGAGGAGGAGTGACTCAAGAAGACTTACTAATATAAGGTACAATGATTATAATTATAAAGGAGGTCCTTTACAAAGCTATACCCTACGTACCCAAGATGAAGATGAGAAAGAGCCAAATTCAGAATTTAACCTGACTTACAAAAGAAGTTTTGAGCAAAGTGGTCATGTATTGACTGGTTCAGTTACCTATCTAGACTATTGGGAAAATTCTGACCAAGTTTACACACAGGATGGCTACACTCCTGCCGGAGCCCCTATTTCCGGAGCCTCCTTTTACCAAACTTCTCTAAATGATGAATTTGACAGACAGTGGCTATTCCAACTAGATTATACCAAACCAATTGGTAAAGAAGGGAATTTCGAATCTGGATTCAGGAGTAGTTTTCGAAACATGGAAAATGATTTTATTGTAAGCCAAAGACAAGAATCTGGAGAATTTGAAGCACTTCCGGGATTGGATGACATTTTTCTTTACGATGAAAACATCCATGCGGCATATGCCATTTTGGGTAACAAGCACGAGAAGTTTACCTACCAAGGAGGACTACGCGCAGAGTACACGGATGTTACTACCACATTGGTAACTTCAAATGAAATCAACCCTAGAGATTATGCCAACCTTTTTCCTTCCGCCCACTTTACCTATAACCTAAGCCAAGATGACGCTTTTCAGGTAAGTTACAGTCGTAGGATTAGAAGGCCTGTTTATAATGATCTCAGCCCTTTCATGACGTTCTCAGATGCCAGAAACTTCTTTAGCGGTAATCCTGACCTTAACCCGGAATATACCGATGCATTTGAACTTGGGCATATTAAATACATGGATAAGGGCTCCATATTTTCAACCGTTTACTATAGGGATACCAAAGATAAAATCGAAAGAATCAGAAGTGTAGATGAAGAAGGAAACTCAACTACTATACCTGAAAATCTAATCGGAGAACAATCCATGGGCTTTGAATTCACAACTGATTATATCCCTGTGGAATGGTGGAAATTAGACGCCAATTTCAACTTTTTCTATGCGAAGATAGATGGCAGCAATGTCTTGGATACCTACACTGCAGAAACCTATTCTTGGTTTACCAGACTTACTAGCCGATTTACTTTTGCTAATGGATTAGACATTCAGGTTAGGGGGAATTATGAAGGCCGAAGAAAGGTGGCTCAAGGAGTTCAAAAAGCCATTTCTTACATGGACATTTCTGCAAGTAAAGACATAATGAAGGGTAGAGGTACATTGATTCTCAATGTTCTTGATGTCTTTAACTCCAGGAGAAACAGGTACATATTTGAAGGGCCAGGCTTTACTACCATAGGTGATGTCTTCCCTAGGAAAAGGCAAATCAACCTGACATTAAATTATAGAATCAAACAGTCCAAATCCCAAAGCAAATCAACCTTAATGGGTTCCGAATAAAGGGTATTACCAAAGGGCAATTCACTAAGTTATTGCCCTTTGGTAAAATTTCATAGAAGATTAATTACTAAAATCTCAAGCAAGCTACACTTCCTGACGCTATACTCAATGGTACTGAGTCAGGAAAAAAATTCATTTGGCCATTCGTTTCACTTCCTGATGCCGATAGCATTGCACCAAATGGTCATTGATAATTCCCGTGGCTTGCATATGGGCATAAATAGTTGTGCTTCCTAAAAATTTAAACCCATACCTTTTAAGTTCCTTGGCTATTTTATTAGACAGTTCAGTAGTGGAGGGAACTTCCTCCATATTATTCCATGCATTTTGCACCGGTTTACCATCTACAAAATCCAACATAAACCCTGTAAAAGTTCCATATTTAGATTGAACCTCCATAAACCTTCTGGCATTGTTTACAGCTGCTTCAATTTTCAATCTATTCCTGACAATACTTGGATCTTTGGTCAATTCAGTAATTTTATCTTCGGAAAATTTCGCCACTTTTTGATAATCAAAACTTTCAAAGGCTTTAGCATATCCAGCCCGTTTTTTCAGAATAGTCGCCCAACTCAGCCCTGCCTGGGCACTTTCCAAAATCAGAAACTCAAAATGGGTTCGGTCACTGTATACAGGCACCCCCCATTCCTCATCATGATACCTTATATAATCTTCAAATCCAAGACACCAAGGGCAACGGAATTTTTGAGTTTGGTCATGTTTATAATCGTTCATAACACTTCAGGTTTTTTTATAGGCTACAATACTTAATGGATAAAATATTAAATCAACCTGATTTATCAATTCAATAAATCAGATTGCTCCCAAAAAACAATGTGGCCTCCGACTCATTTACCTAAACCATCATTAAATGTCTTTCACTACTTCTTTTTTCGGCATTTCAATACTCCACATCCCTCTTAAATCACCAACTTTAAAATCAATAGCTTTGTCCTCGGGATACAAACTATTGATTTTTTCTAGTGTTGATTCATTGATTTCTTTCCCTGATTCACCATGACAGTTTAGACAAAGCCCATTAGGAATAGTGATGGCTTTGGTATATAATAAAGTTTGCCCATCGTCCAATTTCTGGATATTGGCATGATTGTCAACATTATTATTGACATTATACGCATAAGCATCGAGCAATTCTAATTCCTTTTCATTGGGACTATTTTGTGGATTCCGGTTCTTGACAGATACCCTTCTAATATTGACCTTGTATTTATCGGCTACTTTTTTTGTAATCTTCAAGGCTTCTGTATTGCAAAAACCAACAGCCTCTTCTGCTCCATTTTCTTCAATTGCTTTTTGTAAAACCCCCATAAGTTCCTTTTGAGCGGCCATACTTATCTCATCACCCCATTCCATGGCATGCTCTGTAATTTCAGCTTCTCCCAATTTTTTAACTTCATTGGCTTTATTAACCTCTTCCACGAGATCCCTATCAATTTTCTTTCCGTCATTACAACTTCCAAAACCAATAGCCAATAAGAGACCGAACGAAAACAATCTGTATTTTACTTTCATCATCAATCCAATTTTGTTTTACTATTAAATATAAGGACTATTCCATTAAAAAGATTCAAAAAAACCAAAAACGAACAGCCACTGATGCAAAAGAATAGAGCAGCAGACATAAATAATTTATTTTAGGTTATTCACAATAGTGATCCTATAAAAAACTTGGTTCTTTTCTGATTCAGAAGGGTGGAAAATGAGATTCTAAATTTATATAAAGTAGTCCCAATTTGCACTTAATTTAACCCGGATTATGTAACAGGATTTCTCCGCCCTGACAAGGTCAGGGGTGATGCCTGTCCCGTGTTTACGGGAAGTGTTGCAATCGCAAGAAAATCAGGCTGTTTGGAGATTTTAGCATAGCACCGCTATGGTTAAATCTCCAAACAGCAACGAAGTGGCTGATTTTGAAGCGATTTCAGCATGTAATAGAT
This sequence comes from Cyclobacterium sp. L-R, assembly GCF_056859355.1. Lineage (NCBI taxonomy): Bacteria > Pseudomonadati > Bacteroidota > Cytophagia > Cytophagales > Cyclobacteriaceae > Cyclobacterium > Cyclobacterium sp. L-R. Next base: position 38,429 of record NZ_JBSXOH010000033.1, on the reverse strand, counting down.
TGTCTATTGCATATTTCGGGTTTAAGCACAAGGAGTAAAGAAATAAAGGAAACTGCCCCTCATCAGCTTTCAAACAGAACAACTTACCTCTTAAAAAGAAACACTCCTATCAATCTAAAAGGTCTTTTTCAAGAGTCAAGCGTATAAAATAATTCTGTGTCGGGTATTCATCAACAATATTGCTTAATTTTGCCCCTCAAATAGAACAACCATGCTGGACAAACTGGAAGCAATTAAAGATAGATTTGAGGAGGTTTCACAACTAATCATCCAACCGGATGTAATGAGTGACATGGGAAACTACACCAAACTATCAAAGGAATACAAGGATCTGGAAAAAGTCGTTGCGGCCTACGATAGCTATCGCCTCACGCTTGATAATATTGAAAGCACTAAGTCAATATTAGAAAAAGAAAAAGATCCAGAGTTCCGAGAAATGGCCAAGATGGAATGGGAGGAATTGAAAAACCAGAAGGATGAGATGGAGGAAGATCTCCGGAAGATGTTAATTCCGAAAGACCCGAACGACTCTAAGGATTGTATTCTTGAAATCCGTAGTGGAACAGGTGGAGATGAGGCAGCCATCTTTGCGGGTGACCTTTTTAGGATGTACGAAAGGTTTTGTGAAAAACAAAACTGGAATCTTACTGTACTTGACTTGACGTTTGGAACCTCTGGAGGTTATAAAGAAATCATTAGCTCTGTTTCTGGAGCAGATGTATATGGCATGTTAAAATATGAGTCAGGTGTTCATCGTGTGCAGCGGGTTCCGGCCACAGAAACACAGGGAAGGGTACACACCTCCGCCGCAACGGTTGCCGTTTTGCCTGAAATGGAGGACGTGGACGTAGAAATAGACATGAACGAAGTAAGAAAAGACACCTATTGCTCCTCAGGACCAGGGGGACAATCTGTCAACACCACTTACTCCGCAGTTAGGTTAACCCACGAGCCTTCGGGAATAGTTGTTACCTGCCAAGATCAAAAATCACAAATAAAAAACTTTGAAAAGGCACTTAAGGTATTAAGATCAAGGATATATGAAATAGAATTGGCCAAGCACAATGAGGCAGTAGGTGCCCAAAGAAGGTCAATGGTGGGTAGTGGAGACCGTTCGGATAAGATAAGGACTTACAATTATCCTCAAAGTAGGGTTACCGATCATAGGATTAACAAAACAGTATATAACCTTCCAGAAGTCATGGAAGGCAGTATAGAAGACTTCATTAGTGCCCTTCGTTTTGCGGAAAATGCAGAGAAAATGAAAGGTGGAGGAATGGAAGATTAATCCGAAAATAGCCAATACAAACGATTGTATAATTTCATCTAATAAATTAAGGATAGGAGAATGAGAATCAATTCTCCTCCTATTTTACTTAACTTAGAAGCATAGCCTTCAACCCTTATAGGAAAAGGCAAATTTTAACCCGGATTTTGTAATAGGATTTCTCCGTCCTGACAATAGTCAGGGGTGAAGCCTGTCCGGTGTTTACGGGAAGTGTTGCAATCGCAAGAAAATCAGGCTGTTTGGAGATTTCAGCACGTAATAGATTGTCTATTGCATATTTAGGGTTTAAGCAGATTGCTATTTTTTTCACTTCAACTAAGCACGCAAATTCACTACTAATGAAGGTATAAGACAAGCATTTTTCAAGTCCTATACCTCCACTTAAAGCACCAATATTTTCCGTTTAAACTCCCTGGTTCTTGTTCTAATAATTAACACGTGAAGTCCTTTAGGTAAGTTATTGATAAAATACACAAATTGACCTTCGTTGGTTGGCACCTCTTTGATTTTTAGGCCCATCGCATTATAAACCCCTATATAATTTACCCCTGCTATACCTTTTATAGCAACATGTATATCTCCTCCAAATGAAGGGCTAGGAAATATTTCTATATTTTCATCTTCCGCCTCTTCGGCTACTGAGGTAATAAGGTTAACGTTTACAGAAAGCACCCGACTAGGCCCTTGATTACAAGCGTTTATAGGCGTCACTTCAACTACATGGTCACCAGGAGTAGTCCAATCTACACGAATTGAAGGTGTACCCTGTCCACTAATGATTTCACCACCACTACCAATTGACCATTGATAATTGATATCCTGTTCACCTGTTATTTCATAATCAGCCTCCTGAAATCCTACCCTTACATTGCCCGATATTACTGAAGGTTGATCCGGTATGGTAATTACCCGGATGTCTTTCTGAGTTGTTGGACCTTGACCACAAGGGTTAATACTAGATACAGTAAGCCTTTGCTCATTTAAATTCGTCCATTCAATGGTTATGACAGATGTTCCTTGGCCTTCTCTAACCACACCTCCTGTAGCTTCCCAAAAGTACTCTGTACCTGGAATGGAATCTACCATGTATTCTTCCAAGGTATTCACACATACCACACCTTCACCTTGGATGGTGGTTGTTTGTTTTGGTTCTTCCGAAACGATTACTTCCAAGGCGGTAGTTTCTCCATTCCCACAACTATTCTTACCTCTCACCATTACTGCATTCCTACCGGGAGTATCCCATCTAACCACAACTCTGGAACTACCTTGCCCTTGAATAACACTCCCCCCATCTACGCGCCAATCATACTCTTCACCATCTAATCCTAAGTCCTGAATTGAATAAATCTGTTGACTGAGACAAATATTATCTTCACCAAAAATAGTTGGAATCACATCAGGAACCTGACAGGTATATTGATAAAAAATTCCATTTTCTCCTACCACATACCCAACATTCAAATCCCCAAAGCTAATACCCGTAAAATTCTGAAAGGTGCCTGTTTCTAATTTCTCCCAAGAATCTCCCCCATCAAAAGTTCGGATAATCAATCCATTTTCACCTGTGATAAAACCTACGGACTCATCAAGAAAGGCTATATCAGATAAAGGCGTATTAAACCCTGTTTGTAAAGGCTCCCAATTGAGTCCTTTGTCCCTTGTTTTGAATACAGCACTGGAAGTACTTACTGCAATTGCTGTCACCTCATCTAATATTGCTATAGCTTTTAAATCAGCATTGCTTCCGATATTTACCTTTTCCCAATCAAAACCTCCATTAGAAGAAATTAAGACCAACCCCTTTTCACCAATTATAACTCCATCATTTTCATTGAAAAAAAACACGTCTTTTAAGTTGTAATTAGCCATACCTGAACTCACTGTCTGCCAATTTACCCCCTGATTTTCAGTAATTGTAATTAACCCTTGATCCCCAACCGCAATCCCTTTATTGAAATCAAAAAAGTAAAGTCCATTTACATTTTTATTCGTACCTGGATTTAAGGTAGTCCAGTTAGCGCCCGAATTTCTAGTCGAAATGATATTCCCATTATCCCCAGAGATAAATCCTATATTAGCGGAATTAAAAAACAAAGAATTAAATGGTAAGGAAATAGGCCGAGACCTATCGGTAAATCTATTTCCCCCATCGGAAGTTAATAAAATCAAACCATCATCTCCAACAACATACCCCTTCATATCTGTTGTAAAGGCTACCCCTCTAAAATCACTAGCGGTGCCAGATAATCTTATGGACCAGCTCGACCCCGTATTATTGGAAGATATCACAACACCGCTAGAAGCTACTCCCAATACATTGTTTGTGTTTGGCCTTATTGATAGGCTCTCTATGTCTTGATCTGAACGAGGATTTACTTCTATAAAAGTAAGCCCTGCATTGGTCGTTCTTAATATTGTTCCTCCATCTCCACTAATCACTCCTATAAGAGGGTAGGAAGGATTAAAAACCACATCTGTTAGATCAGTATCAATACCACTATTAATAAATTGCCAGTTTAGGGCACCATCTTCTGTCTTAATAATGGCCCCCTGATCACCTACAGCATAACCAATAGTATCATTAATAAAATACAGTGAATTCAAAGAAACATCGAATCCTGAATCATACTTTTCCCAGGACTCGCCAGTATTTAAAGTTTTGAAAATTTCGGCATTTGAGCTAACTGCATAACCAAGCTCTGGGTCTACAAAAAATAATTTATTGATAATGGCTTCTGTAGGTAGGTTGGAAACAGTCCATGATTGTCCCGCATTAACTGACCGAAGGACAAGACCATTTTCCCCACTAATCATCAGTCTATTCTCGTCGACATGTAATACTTTATTCAGCTTCAAATCGGCTGGATAGCTGGGGGAGGTCCAACTTATCCCACCATTTATAGTTTTAAAAATTTGACCATTTTCGCTTAACAATATACCATTTTGCTCATCAAAAAATGAGAGATCCATCACATCTAGTCGCATTGGGAGTTTCAGCTCAACCCAGCTAAGCCCCCCATCTATGGACTTGAGCAGAATGTTTTCTCCACCTATGAAGCCAACATTTGTGTTTACCCATTTTATTGATTTGTAATCATTACCCCAATCTCCAACCCTTCTCCAACTTTGTGCAAATCCAATCTGGATAAGCAATAGGCCAAAAAAACATAAAAGTAAACCCCGCTTCATATAAATGCCTAAGTTTAAATAAATTATCCTTACAAAAATAATATATAATTCAGTATATAACAGGAAAAAGAAATTTAATACGCCCGCACCATCTGAAAGGCTTTTTTCATACTACAAAATTGAAATAATAGGACATAAAAAAAAGGGTGCATCCACCCTTTCTTCTTAATCCATAAATTCTTTAACCTAATCATCTATCTTTTCCACCCACTGCAATCATGGCACATCTGAAACCAATGTGATTAGAAGCTGAGTCTTGGTGCATAAATCTCCTGGTCCCAGGTGCCAACCAATAAGCTACATCTCTCCAAGAACCACCTTTATAAACTCTGTAATTGTCATCAATCAAAGTAGTTTGATAAGTGTCTTGCTCATCATTGGTTCCATCTTTTCTAATAGGGTTAAGGTCATCAAAATCCTGAAATGAAAGTGGTCGATAAACATCTTGAACCCATTCGTTCATGTTACCTGCCATATTGTATAGTCCAAAATCATTTGGAGGAAAATCATAAACATTGGTAGGGATAATTTCTCCATCATTGGATACACTACCTGATAATCCAGCATAATCACCTCTTCCTCTTTTGAAGTTGGCGAGAAAATCTCCTTGTCTTGATTTTCTTTTTATGTTGTATGGATTTCTTGGTCCTCTACCATCCCAAGGATAGATTCGCCCATTTTCCTGATTTTCATCCATATACTGGGTTCCAATCATTCCTTTAGCAGCAAATTCCCATTCAGCTTCATTAGGAAGCCTGTAATTAGGAAAAACAACGCCTCGCTCTATTAGCTGATCTAAGGTAAGTGGATCGGATTGTTCTTCGTCATCCTTTTTCTTCTTACCTCCAAAATTTTTCTCCCTCTCCAACTCATTTACGTATAGGGTTCTCCAATGACTATAAGCATTGGCCTGAGTCCAACTAACACCTGCTACTGGATAAAAATTAAATCCAGGGTACCTAAAGTAATAAGTAGAATAAACATCATTGTAAGACATGGCATTGGCCCATACCTTTTCGTTTGGCTCAAGTTTCTGGAGCGAATCAGTACTGACACTGTCAGCAATATTGAAAAGAAACTCTTTATAATCCACATTGGTAACCTCCGTTTCATCCATGTAAAAAGAAGCGATGGTAACTGTTCGTTCTACATTGTCACGAAAACCCATGACATCTTGTTCCTGAGATCCCAAGACTGCCCTTCCTCCTTGGATAAAAACAAGCCTCGGCCCTATCACTTCTCTAGGAAGCCTAAAGACCTGAAATGCTGAATCTTCTTCATCAAAACTATATTTTGCTCCTGTTGATGCACTTATGCCTCCGGGATTGCTGGCAGTTCTTCTGGAAGTTTGATTTCCACAAGAAGACACCAAAAGCCCCAGTAATGCCACTGCAGCAAAAAAACTAAATTGAAAATTTTTATTCTCAAATTTCATGCGACAAGTTTTATGTTTTGCCTTATTAAAACGCTAATATATGACCAATAATATATTATACCAATATTCTCTTTCTTTCAAAACACCAGACAAAAACCATTTTTTATCCAATTCTTGTGAAATACTACAAAAATAATTGTACCACCTATATAATTCCCCACACGAAAAAATATCTGATTTGTGAAAAAAGGCACCAAACAAAACTAATATTTTTACGCTAAGGTCCTCTTTATTAAACAAATCCCATTTTAAAACCACCCTCTCTATTTTACAAATAACATATCAGAAAGCCAATTTTTAGCCTTTTGAATATTATCGACCCCTTTGATTATAAGAATTAAACGATCTTTGGTTTCTTTTATTTTACAATTTCTGTTCTTCGATTGAATAAACTTAATAATATTCATAAAGATTGGAGAGCTAAAATAAGCATCTTTATCCGAAGAAACGAAGTAACACTTCATTTGTTCATTTTTCAGGGCAAGTTTTTCAAACCCAAGTTTCTCAGCCATCCATCTTAACTCTACCGTCTCAAATAAAGCCTGTACTCTTTCCGGAATGGTACCAAATCTGTCCTTTATCTCCTCTCTAAATTCATTAAGCGCCTTTTCTTCTTTTATATCATCCAATTTAGAATACAAACTTAACCGCTCAGAAATATTACTCACATAACTCTCTGGGATAAGTAACTCCATATCTGTCTCAATCACACAGTCCTGCACCAATGGAGCAACAGTTTGTTTTAGGTCATTTTCAAATAGTGCGGCAAATTCTGTCTGCTTGAGCTCCTGAACCGCATCATCAAGAATTTTGTGATACATTTCAAATCCCAAATCAGAAATAAACCCACTTTGTTCAGCTCCTAAAAGGTTTCCTGCTCCACGGATATCCAAATCTCTCATTGCCACTTTAAATCCATCTCCAAGATCAGAAAATTCTTCCATCGCCTGAAGCCTTTTTCTGGTTTCTACGGTTAACGTTGAAGTGGGCGGAGTGAGCAGGTAACAGAAAGCTTTTTTGTTGCTTCTCCCTACTCTACCTCTCATCTGGTGCAAGTCACTCATACCAAACATGTGTGCCCTATTGATGATAATCGTATTGGCATTTGGTATATCCAGCCCTGACTCAATAATATTAGTAGAGACCAATACATCGTAAGCTCCATCGATAAAGTCCACCATGATTTTTTCCAACTTTTTTCCGTCCATCTGCCCATGAGCTCCTACCACCTTGGCATCTGGCACCAACTTCAATATCAAATTGGCAATTGAGTCAATTTCCATAACTCGGTTATGGACAAAAAAGACCTGACCACCACGGCGAAGTTCATTGGATATCGCATCTCTAATGATTTCTTCTCTAAAGGTATATATTTCTGTAGTCACAGGCTGTCGGTTTGGCGGTGGAGTAGCGATTACCGACAAGTCTCTAGCCCCCATTAATGAAAAATGAAGGGTTCGGGGAATAGGAGTAGCTGTCAATGTAAGCACGTCTACATTTACCCTAAGTTGCTTCAATTGATCCTTCACCTTTACCCCAAACTTCTGTTCCTCATCAATGACCAATAAGCCAAGATCTTTAAACTTCATTGCCTTGTTCACTATCTTATGGGTCCCGATAAGAATGTCTATTTCTCCATTGCCTACTTTTTCAACGATCTCTTTTACTTCTTTGGCGGTTCTAAACCGGTTAATAAAATCTATGGAAACGGGAAAATTCTCCAGACGTTCTTTAAATGTCTGGTAATGCTGCATGGCTAAAATTGTAGTCGGCACCAATACTGCTACTTGCTTCCTGTCATTTACGGCCTTGAATACTGCTCTTACGGCTACCTCGGTTTTACCAAACCCAACATCCCCACAAACTAGCCTATCCATAGGGTAAGGCTTCTCCATGTCATCTTTTACATCCGATGTGGCCGAAGCTTGATCAGGAGTATCTTCGTATATAAAAGAACTTTCCAGTTCTACTTGTAATACACTATCTGTAGAAAATTGATGTCCCGAAGCTGTCTTTCGTTGAGAATAAAGTTTAATTAAATCCTTTGCAATATCCTTGACTTTATTTTTAACCCGTTTCTTTTTGTTCTCCCACTCCTGAGTACCCAATTTGGACATTATAGGCATGGTACCTTCCTGACTGCTATACTTAGAGATTTTATGTAAAGAGTGAATATTGACATAAAGCAGGTCATCATCTCTAAAGACTAAACGGATGGCTTCTTGCATTTTCCCTGTGACCTCTACCTTTTCCAAACCTGCAAACCGCCCTATTCCATAGTCAACATGGACAATATAATCTCCAGGATGAAGATTTTTTATTTCTTTTAGTGTAAGTGCCTTAGACTTGGAAGTGGTTTTTGTGGACTTGTATCTGTAGAACCTTTCGAAAATTTGATGGTCCGTATAGCAAGCCAACTTCAATGAGTCATCCACAAAACCTTCCTTAAGATTAATTGGTAATGTCTGAACCTTCAAAGTGGGATCCAACTCATGAAAAATATTAACCAGACGACCTATTTGCTTCTCACTTTCCGAACAAATAATATTGGTAATCCCTTTGGCTCTGTTTTCATTAAGGTTTTGGACTAAGAGGTCAAATTGTTTGTTGAAAGATGGCTGAGGATGTCCCTGAAATTGGAATTCTGGCACGTCTTTCCATTCAAAGACATGTCCAAAAGCCAGTAAGGTAAAAGATGACAATTGGGCCTCAAACGCACTCGTATCCAAAAACAGCTTCTCTGGTGGCATAAGTAAAGCACCACTTTCTCCTATCTTATCGTAATACTGACAAGCTTTTTCAAATAGCCCCTGTATTACATTTGTAGAGTTTTTATAATTTTTAATCCAAAAACAGGTTCCTTCAGGAAAAAAGTCCATAATTGGCTGCCGACTTTCCTGTTCCATCTTCGTTTGGATATTCGGCAGAATACTAATCTCCTCAACACTGCCAGTGGACAACTGTGTTTCTGGATCAAAGGTCCTTATGCTGTCTATTTCTTTACCGAAAAGTTCCAGACGAAAAGGCATATCATTGGCATAAGAGTAAATGTCAATGATTCCACCTCTAACGGCAAATTGCCCTGCCTCGTATACAAAATCAGATTTCTCAAAGCCGTAGGTACTTAATAGCTCCTCTATAAATGAAAGGTCCACTTTCTCACCTACCTTAACAGCAAAGGTGTTTTCTTTTAAGCTCTTTTTATTAATAACCTTTTCATAAATGGCCTCAGGAGAAGTGATAAGTACCTTTCCCTCAGACATTGAGCCCGACAGCTTGTTGAGAATCTCTGCCCGCATCAATACATTGGCATTCTCAACTTCATCATAATGATATGGCCTTTTATAACTAGCTGGAAAAAGATAGGCGGCTTCTCCAGTAAAGGTTTGCCAATCACTCGCTAAATAGGCTGCCTCTTCGCTATCATTGCCTAACACAACATGAAAGCCACCTCTTACTTTCGATATAGCATGAACGATTAGCATGTCCATACTCCCTGAAAGCCCTTTAACATTCATTCTTGAATGCTCACCAGAACCAATGCTTAATCCAAGATTTCTTACAAATGGATCATCTGTATAAAGTGATAAAAACGACTGCTTGTCCAACTACTATTCTAATTTAGTGTAGAACCCTAGATAGGCTGATTCTTTTCTTTGCTAGGCTTTCGCCTGCGCTCTGAAAAACCAAACTCGGGTTGAAAATAAGTGTTTGCAATTTATTAAATAACATTGAAAACCCTCAGAGGAATTAGGATATATAAACCAATATTGTGCCATAAGAAGTAATAATGTTCAATTTTTCACAGCCAAAAACAACATTATTAGCCTTTCAATTGTTACTTACTAGATGAATGTGCAAAAAGTAAGACAAAGACAGCATTGGTTTAAAAAAATTGAACAAATGCACCCCTACCAAACCCTAATTTATTTGGCAATGTTTAGTAGTGGTCTTGTCTTTTTTTTCTTAACCACCGCATTTGTCTTTTCCCAATCAGCAAACAGCACTTTCGCTCAAAATACAATCCCTAAATCGTTTATAGTAAGCAGCTTAATATTATTTGGGAGTGCTTTCATTTCAGAAAAAATTCTACCTGCATATTTATCTCATAATTTAAAGAAAACAAAATCCACTCTTCTTCTAACTTTAATTCTTGGACTGTCCTTTGCGTTTTTGCAATTTTTAGGATGGAATGAACTAGCAAAATCTGGGGTGGATTTTTCAGGCCTACCCTCTGGAAGTTTTTTATATTTATTAAGCGGCATTCATTTGGTTCACCTCCTGGGAGCAATGATATACGCCATAGTACTCTTGTTACTAATTCACAAAAGCCAAAAGGACGAGGTAAAAGCATTGGTATTACTAACGAATCCTTATCAACGGATGAAGCTTGAATTATTCATCGTTTACTGGAAATTCATGGACATAGTATGGTTGATCTTGTTTGGTCTTTTTCTTTGGGTGATATGAGCATGTAATGTATCCCTGCCCAAATTAATCCTCAAGCAAAAACCAAGAAACAGAACAACTTACACTAGGTAGAATCAATTCAAAATCAGAGGTTTTCTTTCTATTACACTTATTTAACATCCTGCATTTGTACTGTGCTTACACACCATTATTGCCTTATTCCGAATAAATTTCCATATTGATAATATAAGGGAGAAAATGAAAACTGTTACCAAAGGTATTTCTATCAATTAATTGTAAATTGCAAAAAATGTAATCTTATGTCAGAAAATCAATTTGAAATTAATATCGATCCGGACTGGATAAAAAAATACTTATCCAAAATCATTATCGGATTGGTAGTCATTGTCATGGTATTTTCAGCCGTTAAAACAGTAGGCCCAGAGGAGGAAGGAGTTATCATTCAACTTGGAGAGTACAACCGTACGGTTTCTCCTGGATTGAGTTTCATCATACCTTTTGTAGAAACCATGTATAAAATACCGGTTCAAAGGCAGTTAAAGCAGGAATTTGGTTTCCGCTCTACCTCCACTTCTACAAGTGGACAATCTCAATATGCAAAGTCTGGCTATGTGGACGAAAGCATGATGCTGACTGGCGACTTGAACTTGACAGATGTGGAATGGGTAGTACAGTATAGAATTGTCGATTCCTACAAATACCTGTTTAAGGTAAGAAATGCTGAAAAAACGTTAAACGACATGTCGGAGTCTGCCATGAGAAAAGTGGTGGGAGACAGAACTGTTAATGAGGTATTGACAGTGGGTAGACAAGAAATAGCTACAAGTGTAGAATTGTTGCTTCAGGAGATGTGTGACGAGTATGAAAATGGAATCCGAGTAGACCAGGTAGTATTGCAAGATGTAAATCCTCCAGAACCGGTAAAACCAAGTTTCAATGCAGTCAACGAAGCACAGCAAGAAAGAGAAACACTAATAAATCAGGCTGAAGCTGACTATAACCGAATTATTCCAAGAGCGCGGGGAGAAGCTGAAGAAACCATACAGCTTGCAGAGGCTTATGCTCTCAACAGGGTAAATGGTGCAAGAGGAGAAGCAGAAAGATTCACCTCCATATTTGAGGCTTATATAAAATCACCTGAAGTTACCAAACAACGAATTTATCTGGAAACACTTGAGAAAGTCTTACCAAAAATTGGAAATAAAATCATCACTGATGAACGGGGAAGCAACGTCCTGCCATTGTTGAACATCAATAAGCCAAATGTTTCAACAACTCCCAACCCTTAAGTTTAAGTACGGACATTAATATTAACCTCATCAAAGCATGAAAAAAAGTAATCTATTTTACATCATACTGATAGTTATAGGAGCTATACTATCTGCTCAAAGTATATTTATACTTGACGAAACCCAGCAAGCCATAGTAACCCAATTTGGGAAACCGATTGGTGAACCAAGGACGAGTCCAGGAGTTAATTTTGTAGTACCGTTTATTCAAAAAGTGCAGTTTTTTGACAAACGTTATCTTGAATGGGATGGAGACAAAAACCAGGTCCCAACAAAAGATAAAAAATATATTTTCGTAGATACCTATGCAAGATGGGAGATCACCAATCCGCTTCAATTCTTCATCCGACTGAGAGATGAGAGATCTGCTCAGTCACGGCTAGACGACATCCTTGATGGAGAGACTAGAAATGCAATCGCCAACCACAACCTACTTGACATTGTCCGGTCTACCAACAGAGAACCTGAAATAACCGAGGAATTTATGGAGGAGCTTGAAATACTTGAAGAAATAGAAGTAGGAAGAGACAAAATAGAAGATATTATCTTACAAAAAGCCAATGAAAGAACTTCTGATCTTGGAGTGAGAATACTTGATTTCCGTTTTAAAAGAATGAACTATGTGGATGAAGTACGGGACAGAGTTTATGACAGGATGATAAGTGAGAGAAATAGAATTGCAGACCAGTTCAGATCTGAAGGACAAGGTGGTGCTAGAAAGATACTTGGTGACAAGGAACGTGATTTGGCACAGATTCAATCAGAAGCCACGAGACAGGCAGAAGAAATACGTGGTAGGGCCGATGCTGAAGCTACAGAGATCTATGCCTCAGCCTATAATAGAAACAGACAATCCATAGATTTATATAAATTCCTTCGTTCTATGGAAGCACTTGAAAACTCTCTAGATGGAAACACCAATTTGGTAATATCCTCTGACAGTGACCTTTTCAAGTACTTGAAAAAAATGCAATAATCCAATTGCAAATCTAAAGGAAACATGAAGTTTAGGTTAACGACCAATGTAAATCAAAACTATTTAAAAGTCAAAAGTGGGTTTAATGCTGATTTATTCAAGGCATTGAACCCGCCTTTCCCTCCTGTCAAATTACTGCGTTTTGATGGCTCTTCAAAAGGAGATCTTGTAAGTCTAGAACTGAATTTTATATTTTTTAAGCAGGTGTGGACAAGTGAGATTACTGCCGACCATTTGGATAGGAATGAATACTTTTTCGTCGATGAAGGGCTTAAACTACCCTTTTTCCTAAAAAAATGGCATCACAAGCATCGAATTATCTCAGATGGAAATGATCAGGCTAAAATAATAGACGAAATCAGTTTTTCCAGCCCAATACGCCTACTTGACTATTTATTGTATCCATTGCTATATCTTCAATTCTCAATGAGAAAGCCTATATATAAAAAGGTTTTTTCCAAGGAGAATTAAAACAGCAACTCTATAAAAGATATTGAACTGAGTTTAATGCACTTCTAAATTTTCACAATCACGGATTTGACAATCTCCGTAAAGTACAAGTGAATGGCTGGTGATATGTGAAGAAAACACATTGCCCATTTCTTCCTTAATCAAATTAATTCTTTGATCTGAAAATTCTAAAATTTTTCTGCATTGGTTGCACACATAGTGATCATGGTGCTTATAGGTAAGCGCTTGTTCATACAAGGCGACTTTGTCCTTAAACTGATGTTTTACGGCCAAACCACACTCTACTAAAAGGTCAAGTGTATTGTAAATAGTAGCCCTGCTTATTGAATAACCGTTGTTTCTCATTCTTAGAAACAAACCTTCTACATCTATATGCTCATCTTGAGGTAAAGAATACAATTCATCTATTACAGAAAATCTTTCTGGGGTTTTACGGCTTCCTTGCCTTACCAGGTAATTTTCAAATATCTTTTTTGCTTTCTCTATTATCGACTTATCGGCCATGATTTTTAATTGTAAAGAATAAAGATGAGCTATTTTTTAGATTTTTCAAACCCTAAAACTTTCCAATAAGCCGTTCTACACTTATTTTCAACGGTTCTAAATAGGCTTTCTGTTCGTTTAAACTCCAGGAGCACCACAAAGAAGCACTAAAAGGTCTACTATTTATGTGGAAACGGCCTTTTTATAATCTATACTACAAAATGTAAACCTCTTCCTTCTTTCAGAGTTATACTAAATATACATTTCCTATTTAAGGTTTTCTCATTGATTTGTTGGCAGTAAATAAAATATGATAGAAAGCGCTCATTTTTAATATTTTCCATTGCTTTATCAGAAAACGACTTTGCCATTTCGTCGTGGCTGTTAACTAAGGAGACAAATATTTCTAACTACTGAAATTTATTTTCTATATTAAAGAAACAATTAAGAATCATGTATTTTAAGACAAAGTGGCAATTTTTCCTTTTGGCTTTGATTCTACTGGTTTTTTCAGTAGAGGGTCAAGTGCCTGGTTTTTATTTGAAAAGAGACCAAAAGAAAGTAGTTCTACCCTTTATTGATTCTAATAGTCTAATACTACTTCCTGTCTCCATCAATGGTGGACCTCCTGTTAATTTTCTATTTGATACCGGAGTAAAATCCAATATATTTTTCAGCAAATCCATAGCCGATGAATTGGAAATGGTTTACACCCGAAAGCTTAATTTGGTGGGTGCAGATGGCAAAACGGTCCTAAGTGCATCTGTATCTCCAAACAATCATTTTGACCTGGGCCCAATTGAAGGGATATTTCAAGCCATACTTGTTTTGGATGAAGATTTTCTTGAATTGGAAAAGGTGATAGGAGTACCTGTGTATGGGGTAATAGGACATGAATTCTTCAAAAACAACCCTATCAAAGTTGATTATGACAATGGACTCATCACCTTCTACAATCGTAAATCCCTCAAATGGAAACCTTTTTGGTTTAGAGAAATCCCCATTGAGTTACAAGGAAACAAGCCCTATATTAATACCACTATAAAGCAGATAGACGGCCCTGATTTGGAGGCCAAATTGCTCATCGACACAGGTGCCAACCACGGGTTATTACTCAATCAAGAAACCAGTGATGAGATTAAATTACCAGAGGTAAATATTGAGAGCAGTTTAGGAAGGTCCCTAGGGGGAGACTTAGAAGGACATGTTGCAAGAGTGAAAAAGTTAAGCATAGAAGGCTTGAATTTTCGAAATGTAATCACCTCCTATCCAGAAAAGAACGAGTATTCAGAAGTATTGATTAATACTGGAAGAATGGGTAGCTTAGGTTCAGAACTACTTAATCACATGAAACTCATTATAGATTACCCTCGCGAAAGAATTTTGTATAAAAAAGGGGCAAAATTTAAAACTCCTTTCAAGTATGACATGAGCGGACTGACAGTTAGAGTGGTCTCTCTGGAAGAAAAAAGATATTATGTTCATCAGGTAAGGGAAGACTCTCCGGGTTTCCGTCATGGAGTAAGGAGCATGGATGAAATTATATCCATAAATAAGATTCCAGCAATGTTTTGGGAACTTTCCGACATTACAGAATTACTCAGATCGGAAGTAGGCAAAGTAATATCCTTGGAGCTTCTTCGAATGGATCCTGAAGACAAAGAAAAAACGAACATTCATAAAGTGACTTTTCTATTAGAGAAACTATTGTAGCTAAATACAAAATATAAGTAAAATAATGAATTTAGCATAGTAAATATTGACTCTGATACTTTTTTTGTATTAACATCAGATTTTTTTTTTAAATTTATTGAATTCTTTATATAGTTTTTGGTTTTGCTCCCCAACCACCAGATGATTGAAAATATTTTCAAAACACTTTTACTAACTTTTAATAAGTCTAACAACGGCGCCTTTGAAATTCTTTATCAATCTTATAATTTTTTATCCTGGAATAAACAAAGGATTAGGCAATTAGACAATGAAGAAATAAATGCCTTATTCCCGACCCTTCAAGGCTCCCTTTTTCAAACAATAATTGAACATTTTGAAAAAGGAAAAAAACTAGAACTCCCTCTCGCTTTTGATCATCAATCCTTCTTGTGGTTAAAATTTGAAGGTTGTCTTCTGCCACAAGAAAACAACAGTGTGCTTGTCAATACCATGATCAGTCAAAACCAGTCCAGTATTGCCTACTCGTGGTTGATCAATTCAAAAGACCAATCCATCCTTACCGAAGCAAAATCCAGCGTCAATTACTTTCCTTCAAACCTTAGAGAGCTTCATAGTTATTTAAAGGATAGAATTGCTCATTTTCCAGAAATATCAATCGAAAAATTGATCAATGAAAACCTTGAATTAAGATTCAAATCACTGACTTTAAAGAGCAGAAACCTTTCTCCAGATTATAAACTGTTTGAATTAGAGGAATATCAGGACAGGGAATCTCTTTATTTTACGGACCTAAAGGTTTCTGCTTTAAACAATAAAAAGGACCATGAGGTTATTTATTTTAAGTACTTAAGAAACAGTCAAGAAATATTATGGTCAGGCCCTTTAAGCGATCTATTGGGCTATGAAGATGGTAATTTAAGAAGTTTCGAATTCAAAAATTGGCTTAAATTAATTCATCCTGATGATCAAAAATCACTGGAGGATTTCATTTCAAAAGAGCAATATGAAAATAGTGAATCCTCTTTTACCTATAGAGTTAAAAATAAAAAAGGCCATTTTCAGTACCTTACAAATAAGGTCAGAAATTTTCATAATCCCAACACGAATGAGGAGGGGCTCACAGGAACATTAATCAATGCGCTCCATCATCAAAATGAAGGAAGACCGTTAAATGGTCATGATAGAGAGGCACATAACCTTTCTGAAAATAATTTTATTCAAAAAATCTTGACAGAGATTTCAGCTATTTCCACTTTTTTTAAAGGGAAAAGCCTATTTGAAGAGATCAACCACCTAATATTTAGAAAATTAGGCTTCTGCTATAGCATTATAGGCAATCTAAATTCCAATAATAATGAAATGGAAATATTGTCCATTTGTGGTTTGGGAGAAAAACTTAATGACAAGGACAAAAAATGGCAGAACTTCCTAAATGAAATACTCCTCCCTTTGGATCCAAATAATAATTTCTTGTTGGTTAATCATAATGAAACATTTGAGACCACTTCATTACTAACAGAGTTGTCCCTTTGTTCACTGCTTAGATTGTCATTATTCGACACTGAGATGAATAAAATTGGTGTACTTTGTTTACTTCATGACCAACCCCTCAAGAATAAAGCCTATTATGACGAGCTGTTTAATATTCTAAGGGACTGGATAAGCAAAGAGCTTCACAGGTTTAGATTTGAGAATGTGCTTCAGGAGACCAATTTCATGCATGATGCTATTCTCAACGGTACAGCCTATGCCATCTTCGCCGTAAATCATCAGTTTGAGCTCATTTTAATCAATAACAAAACCCTTCCTGTCTTCAATGTGAAAAGTAAGGAGGAACTGATGAATACCATGCTAATTAAAGGGAATGTCCAGGCAACTTTACTTGAGGTCATTTCTGATTTTTTAAAAACAAATTCAAAAACTGCTTACTATCATTTACCCATAAGTAAAGACAATTACAAAGAGCTAAAGATCTCATTTACCAAAATCCAATATGGGAATGACAACAAGGAGTCTTATGTTCTTTTTGTAGATGATATTACGGACAGAACGCTTTCTGAAAAAAAATTAATCGAATCAGAACAGTTATTTAGGAGTATAGCCGAAAACTTTCCCCGTGGTTCAGTAGATGTATTGGACAAATCATTTAACTATTTGTTTACGGATGGGGAGGAATATCAATTGTCAGGAACAGACCCAAAATCATTGATTGGCACCAATCTACTAAGTAAGCTTACAGGAGAAAATCTGCAAATCACAAGGCTTAGCCTTAAAAAAGTTCTAAAAGGACAAAGGGTAAGTTACGAAACAGAGTCAAATCAAAAGAAATTTCTTCAAAGTGGTGTACCACTGATGAACAATTCAAAGGAGGTTGACAGGATACTTCTGGTAAAGCAAAACATCAGCGAAGCTAAAAAGCTGGAATCAGATAAAGAAAAGTTAATAAAAGACCTGAAATCACACAATGAAGAGTTATTAAGATTTGCCTATATCGTTTCTCATAATCTCCGAGCGCCTATTGTAAACATAGCCTTGCTTATAGACCTATACAACGAGAATAACCCAGCAGACCCTGGCAATAAAGAGGTTTGGGAGAACCTTAAAATCTCCACCAACTTACTTGACACTACCCTACAAGACCTTATTGAGGTTGTTTCTATAAAAAAGCAGAAAATCCCTAAAGTAGAGCAAATTGACTTTAAGCTATTGCTCAATAATGTAGAAAAAAGCCTTTTCAATCAACTGAAAGAATCAGGAATTAAAATAATAAAGGATTTTTCGAAATTAGATGAGATAAATTATGTGTATGCTCATCTGGAAAGCTTTTTCATGAATTTCATGACCAATTCAGTCAAATACAAGCATCCGGATCGTAGTCCTGTAGTTAAAATAAATACTTATACGGAAAAAAATTATTGTGTGATCAGGTTTGAAGACAATGGTATTGGTCTAGACCTATCAAGGTATGGAGACCGTATTTTTGGACTATACCAAAGGTTCCACAACCATGTTGAGGGCAAAGGTCTAGGTTTGTATCTAATTCGCGAACAAATCAGGGCCCATGATGGCAAAATTGAAATAGAAAGTGAAGTAGGAAAAGGAACCGTATTCAAAGTTTACCTGAGAAATCTAATCATACACCCTTCCCAGAACTAATTCGCGGTTCCTACTCCTGAATAATATCTATGCCTTGAGCAAAGCCGCAGCTTCCTCATCAAGAAATAAAGTAACATCTTGATGCTTTTGAAGAATGGAAGCAGGCATAGATTCTGTCACAGGCCCATTTACCATGTCTCGAATTGCTGCTGCTTTTTTACTTCCATAGGCAATCAGTATCACTCTTTTTACATCCATAATGGTATGAATCCCCATGGTTACCGCTTTTTTGGGCACACTTGCTGCACTCTCGAAAAAACGCGCATTTCCATCTATGGTTTCTTGAAGCAATTCAGTGATATGTGTTCTTGTATCAAAGGAAGTTCCTGGCTCATTAAACCCTATATGCCCATTGGTACCTATTCCTAACAGTTGCAAATCAATCCCTCCTGCTTTGGCAATTTTAGCTTCATAGGTTTCACAAACTTCCTTAAGATCTCCTGTCCCATCAGGCACATTGGTCTGGCTTAAGGGAATGTTAAGCCCATTGAACAAGGAGATATTCATAAAATACCTATAACTCTGAGTATGGGTCCCCTCTAGGCCTACATATTCATCCAGATTAAAAGTAACCACACCTGAGTAGTCAGTTCCATTTTTCTGGTGATCTACCATCATATTGTTATAAGTTTCCAGAGGAGAGCTACCAGTAGCCAATCCCAAGACAACTTTTGGGTTTGCTTTAACAGCGTCAATAAGCGTTTGAGCAACGGCATGGTGTAAACTTTCCTCGTCTTGAAAAATCTGTATTTGCATAATTCAATAATAATTAAATTTCAATAATAAATGAGATACTCAGATAACGATTAAATGACCATCAATGGTAAAAGGAAATAAAAGCCAAAATTAAGTATTATTTGAGAATGGGTAAATTGAGTTTGAATTTAACTGCTACTAAGCGGATGATTATTATCAGCATTATGGATACCAAAAGATTGGTATTTCTTACAACACCAAAAGAATCTAGGGTAAGGTACAATACAGCCCCTGCCAAACAAGCTGAAGCATAAACTTCTTTCCTAAAGAGAATGGGTATTTCATTGGTCAAAGTATCTCTAATTACACCACCCATCACCGCACTAAACATGCCCATAATGGCCGCTACTTCTGGTCTAAAGCCTAAATTCAAACATTTTTCTACCCCTAAAATTGTAAAAAATGCTATCCCCAATGTATCGAATAAAAACAAAGTCTTGCGAAGCTTGGCCATGTGGGAGAAAAACACAAAGGTTGTTATCAAACCAGCAAAAATGGCATACAGGAAAGTAACATTCTCAATCCATACCAAGGGATAAGCCCCTATCAAAATATCTCTTAAACTACCTCCACCTATGGCGGTAATAAAGCCCATAAACCCTACGCCAAATAAATCCTGGTCTTTATTTTGAATAGCTAAGGCACCAGAAATAGCAAAAAAGTAGGTCCCCACCAACTCCAATGCATATTGCATATCTATTATTTCCATTGTCAATTACCCCCTTTTTGAAATACGAATACCCCCATGGCTCTTTTATTATGTACTACTACTGATTTTGCCGGTTCCAATAGTGACAACTGGTGTTCTTGTATGACTTTCTTGATTAAGGATTCGGTCAAAATAAACCTTTCTGTTCCATCAGGAAGTTTTTGCATTGAATGTGATGTTTTGTCCACTAAATCGAAGGCTCCTCCTGCGTCTGTACACATTCGCAACCAACAGACACCTCCATCTTTCAAAACCCTCATATGCTCTTTAAATAGCGTGAGAAAATGATCCTCACTATTAGCAAAATGTAATACAGCGCTACTTAAAACCACATCAAATGCTTCTGTATGAAATGGTATATCTTCCAATTCAGCTACCTGAAAACGAAGCGGGTCAAAATGAGGATCCAATGTTCTGCCAGATATTCTTGCCATACTAATGGCTGAAGGATTACTATCTACTCCTACAATTCTATAACCCTTTTGAATGAAATAATGGGTATTCCTTCCTTCTCCACAGCCAGCATCTAAAATCATCATCTCCTTAGAGAATCTACCCTTTAATAATTGATCAAGTAAGTAAAGGTCTATATTGCCCAGCAATTTATTTAATTCATTAACCTCCATATTTCATCTCTTTAAAGATTCTGTGAGAATATCCGCTTAGAATGAGCCATCTCTTGGCTGCATCAAATAACTTCATTTAAACCAAAATAAAAAGCAGATTGATCTCCAAAAGCCAAATCTATCCTAAGATTCAATCCCTCGGAATTTAGTTTGTACCTAAATCCTAAACCTCCAGCATACCTAAAGTCTCGAAGGTGAAATCCTGACAAATTTTTTGCAACTTGACCACTGCTTCCAAACAATACCATATTTAATTTCTTATATACAGGAAACCTCCATTCTGCTTGATAAACCATGGCATGTTTATCCCTATACCTGCCCTCAAAATATCCCCGCATCCGGTCACTTCCTCCTACCATTGAAAGGTGGTGAAAGGGTGCTGCACCTCGTATAAAACTAAACCAAGCCTGCCCCGCAATCACCTGATTGGCACCGATTTTCTGGTACTTTCTAAAATCAAACACCCACTGAGTAAAATTAAAATCACTTCCAAAAACAGAATGAAATTCCATCCAGGATAATTGATTATACATGCCTTTAGACGGTTGAAAAATATTGTCTCTGGTATCAATATTTAATGACAGCCCTAATCCTGATAAATTCTGGCCATTACTTCCAGTAACACCTTCTGTCTCAAGCAGTCCATCCTCTACTTTTTCGTAAATATTATCAGCTCTAAACTCATACCTAGGCCCCAAGTAGACTCCTCTGGCAATTTTTGTATGGTAAAGTAGATGGTAATACAAATATCTGGTAGAATATTCTTCCTGATCGGTAACTTCATTTCCTATGCCAGAAAACACAAATGGATAATCAGCCAGCTCCAGTCTTGAATTTAAAAATGAATTATTCTGGTCCATCCAAAGATCTACCTCAGCAGTTAAAATCAATTGGTTTTTCAGCGTGTAAAGAAAAGTAATCGGTAGAGAAGATGGTCGGTTTTTGGTTTGTGAGGAATTTTTGTCTAGCCTGAAAATTTTCATTGCACGCCCACCTACCCCAAGACTTGTTTCAGGTGCATAGGTAATGGCCGGAATAAAGGTCCAGGTATCTGTACTCACTCGCTCAACCAGATTATCAGCAAAGCCAAATAACTTATCAACCAGTGCTACTGGAGCTGAAATGGTATCGCCTTTCTGAGCAAACAAAAACTGACTATGCAGCAACAGAACCAGAAAAAAAGCGCTTGTCTTCTTCATTAGGCCCCAAAGGTACCATTAAAAGTATCTTAGCCGAAATAAGAAGAAGGTGATTTTTATCCTAAACGCCAATACATGGATAGTATTGGGATTTAAGCAAGTGGAAAAATCATACTTTTAATATCTACAGTTCATTTAGATTTGAAAAAACTATTCCATCATCCCTAAAACCTGAATGGATACTCATTTCAAATATTGATTAAAATTCCACAATTACACCAATAGTAGGCAATACCGTCCCTGCAGGGTTAGCAACCTCCCTTATTAAATAACGACTAGGATCCTCCGGATCTACAAGCAAACCTCCCTGGTCATTACGCTGAGGAATTAAATTAGCTTGTTGTTCTGCTTGGAAATTATAGGCATTCTGTATATCAAAGTACCAGTTAAGGTTCCATTTGTTATAATAGTATTTCTTGTCCACCCTAAGGTCTAATTGATGAAAACTTTTAAGTCGTTCGCCATTGATCCTTGTGTAATCTAATCGCCCTCTATTGAACACATCCCAATTTTGGCGCAAAGCTGAGGACTCAATGTCATAAGGGGTGTAAGGTGTACCTCCTAAGAATCTCCATCTAGCACCAACTTCCCAATCTTTTTTAAATCTTTTACCGGCAGTTAGACTAACAATAAATCGGTTGTCCCAAGAGGAAGGCAGGTATCCTGTAGAAGGATTGGTAAATTCACTTCTAACGAAGGTTAGCGCCGCTATTCCATAAAATCCATTGAAAAGCCGTTGTTGAGCTAGAAGTTCCAGTCCGTAAGCTCTACCTTTTGCATCTGAGCTTACGGCCTCATTCCCTATCACTCCGAAATCTGCTCCAAGATTGGCTAAGGCAATTCCATTTCTAATAGAGCTAGGGTAGTTTGCATAATTTTTATAGAACACCTCAGCAGATATTTTCCTATTCTTTGCGGGAAACTGCCATTCAAAGCCTGTGATATAATGGGTGCTCCTCATGAACTTAACGTCATTTTCTTGATTCACATAGACCCCTTCATTGTTTTGAAAGCCCATCACAGTATACGGTGGCTTCTGGTAATAAATACCTGCATTCGTATTCCAAAACAAATTGTCCTTCAATTGGTAACTTGTAGAAAACCTTGGACTAAGTTGATTCAAGGGGTTCTTAGCCGTTTTACCAAAATCACTCCCATCCATTCGGAGCCCCATATTGACTACAAGACGGTCATCAAAATATTTTTTATTCCCCATGACAAATCCGCCATAACTATGAAAAAGCGAAATAGAAGACACATCACGAGGTAGACCATCATCATCAGTAAATTGAGTATCGTAGTTCTCTATTAGGTAGCGACTGAATTCATAATTAACCCCATATTGAAGGGTAAATCCATCTGAAAAAATACTGTTTTCTGCCCTAAACTTATTTTCACTCTCCTGAGACAAATAATTGTATTGCAGATTGTCTTCGTTGGATTCATCATTTCCTGCATATTTATAGGACCTGTTGTTCAGCATATTTCTACTCAGAATAAATGTCCAAAACCCATTGTCCCTGAATCGCTTTAGTTTAACTCCTGTGGCATAATTCCATTGTGTGGAAATGGGCAAGTTATCAAGTAAGTACAACCTATCTTCCCTTTCTTCTTCTGTCTCATCATCTGGCACATCAAAATTAAGCGCAAATTGATCTATAGCCCCAACACCTAGAACCGTAAGTTCGGTCTTGTCATTGATTCTTGTTTTTGTTTTAAAAGTAAAGTCATTAAAAGTGGGCAAGAAAGGCAAACCTATCAATCGGAACAATGCTTGAAGGTATGATCTTCTCGCTGAAAAAATATAGGTTGTTTTTTCACCTATTGGGCCTTCATTCGACAAGGTAATTTCACTGGCTCCTAATGTAACCTGAGTGAGCATCTTGTCCCTTCTCCCATCTTTCAATTGGAATTCAAAAAAAGAACTCAAGGCATTCATCCTGTTGGCTGGAAACCCTCCACTCAGAACTTCAACATTTTTTATCAAGTTAACATTTAATATCCCGACTGGTCCACCTGATGAACCTTGGGTAGCAAAGTGGTTAATTACCGGAACCTCTATTTCATCTATGAAAAATTTATTTTCATTCGGGGCACCTCCCCGTATAATAATGTCATTTCTAAAACTAGCTGAACTTGCTACTCCAGGCAGGGATTGAATTACCCTACTGATATCTCTATTTCCTCCCGGGTACCTTTCTATTTCATTGGCATTAAGCTGCCTGGCAGAAACAGGCGTTTCTTCCGTTCTACTAAAGGTAGCATCCACAACAACTTCTTGTAAGTTTGAAGCATCCTCTTCTAGTTCAAAATCCAATTGTACAGCACTTGCTTTAGTTACTTGTACTTCAAAAACCGTCTTCGGTTTAAACCCAACAAATGAAGCCTTCAAATTGTACAGACCGGGCTCCAATCCGGTGATAATATAATTCCCATCTAAATCTGAGACAGCACCAATTTCCAATCCCTGTACAACGATATTTGCAAAGGGTATGGGATCATTATTGATAGGGTTAATGATTTTTCCCTGAATTGTCCCCTCTTGGGCATACAAGGCAAGGCAAGATAAAAATAACAAAAATGACAAAGAATATTTTTTCATAACCAATGGTAGTGTCTCGATTTGTAAACCTGTATTTCCAGTTTCAGAATATTTACTGAACAATTAGTTAGATAGTTGTTTTGTTTTCCAAAGCCTCCACCATGGTGTATTTGGAAATTCATGATGTTCAAAGTGGTAGCCAAAAAAGTAACATGTAATGAATGCCCAAAAATGATTTTTCTTTAAAGTACCTGAATGATGTCTGTTACTGTGCTTTCCTTTATGAGGTAAATATGTACCAAAATAAAACAATTGCAAAGTTGATAATATCGCCGGTAACATCCAAAAAAGCACCAAATTCGATATAGGGAAAACTAATTTTAGCAGATTAAAGGTTATTGCCATTAAAAGAAACTGCCAAAAGCTTAAATAAGACAATAAAAAACTCAGGTACCAAGGAATAAACTTGCCTGAACTGTGGTAATCCGGGTCATCTGCTGTTGCCACATGCATGTGATGTTTGTGGTGGTTTGGAAACAACTTCCAATAGAAATTAAAAGAAAACAACATGGCAGCAAACCCACCAATAAAATGATTTAACCTCTTATTTCTAGTAACTACACCATGCATGGCATCATGAGCGGTAATAAAAAGACCAGTATATAGGTGCATCTGTACAAATAATCCTAAATACAAAAGTGGGTTGGAATAATCTACTTGAAGATTTAGTAAAAAAATCAATGAAATAAACCACAAAAGAATAATCGAAAAAGCGATAATAAGACCTTTCGGATCTATAGATGTAGACAATTGTCTTTTTAAGGAAATTTTCATGAACACAATTAAAAATCAAAGAAACAAAAAACTATCAAAACGACTTAATCGTCTCCTCTACCTTTTGCATCAACCACATTGGAGTGGAAGTGGCCCCACAAATTCCCACGCTTTGACCTGCTTCAAACCAATTCGGGTCTACTTCTTCTGGACAAGACACGAAATAGGTTTGAGGATTTTTTTCTTTACATACGTTGAATAGAACCTTACCATTTGAAGATTTGGTACCACTTACAAATACAATATGATCATACTGAGCAGCAAATACCCTTAATTCTTTATCACGATTGGAAACCTGACGACAAATGGTATCATTTGTATTGATCGTGATTCCGCTATCTGTAAGCACTTTATTGATTTCATAAAACTTGTCAGTGCTTTTGGTGGTCTGACTGTATAAGGTAATGTTTTTAGGCAGGTTGGGCAGATCCAGTTCTTCTATATCCTGAAATACTACTGCCTTGTTCTTCGTTTGTCCCAGCAGGCCAATTACCTCTGCATGCCCATGTTTCCCATAGATATAGATGTTTTCTTTTTTATCGTATGAATTCTTTATTCTATTTTGAAGTTTCAGCACAACTGGGCAGCTGGCATCTACCAAAGTAAGGTTATTTTTAATAGCCAGTTCATAGGTGGCAGGTGGCTCCCCATGGGCCCTGATCAAAACTTTTTCGCCCTTCAATTTTTGAAGTGCTTCATGATCAATAATTATTAAACCTTTCTTTGTTAACCTTTTGACTTCTTCATCATTGTGTACTATATCTCCAAGACAATAAAGGTGGCCTTCTTCTTCCAAGATTTCCTCAGCCATTTCTATGGCATAAACTACTCCAAAGCAAAAACCTGAATATTGATCAATATGTACATCCAATTTTAACATGTCTTATAAACCAACTAATTGAACAAATGTTTTTTTTACAAGGCTCTTTTTCTAATTCAGGTTAGGCAAAATATTGTCTATACAGGTAAACAAAGTCTGCTAACGAAACAGTTCCTATCAAAAGCTTAAAAACCCACTCTTTTTGACCGAATTCTTAAATAAAACTTAAGTAAAAGTCCTTAATTCCAACCTACTTTGAAGCCAAAATAAGTACTAATTAAAAGGGCAAACTTTCTTGTATTCGGTATCCTGATTCTCCTTTGAGTTATTATTTCAGGAGGCAGTGATTTGATCTTATAAAACAACTTCAAATAATAGAGATAAGCAATTTTAACACCTAGCTTAGCTCCTTTAGGCAATTGATTTATGCCTATCAGTGCTTCATCAAAATCTTGTTTAATGTCCATTTCTATTTCCGATTTTGTCTTGCTGTCAAAACTTTTAAAATCAACTCCTGGAAAATACACCCTGCCTCTATCCTCATAATCACTCTTCAAATCCCTCAGGAAATTTACCTTTTGAAAAGCTGATCCCAATTTGCAGGCAGCGTACTTTAGGTGTTCATAGCTTTTCTTGTCCCCTTCACAAAATACCCTCAAGCACATTAACCCAACTACCTCCGCTGACCCGTATATGTATTCTTTGTATTTAGAGTCATTATAAGTAGCAAAATCAAGGTCCATTGCCATGCTGTTTAGAAAGGCATCTATGAGCTCTCTTTCTATATGGTATTTGTTTACAATTAACTGAAAGGCATGCAAAACGGGGTTCATACTTATACCTTCGTTGATAGCCTTATAGGTGTCTTCCCTAAAGTTATCCAACAAACTTTTTTTGTCCTTATCATGAAAAGTATCTACGATTTCATCAGCATAGCGAACAAATCCATAAATACCATAAATTGGCATGTGTAATTTTTTACACAGGGTTCTGATTCCTAGCGTAAATGAGGTGCTGTAACGTTGTGTAATTAACTTACTACACTCTAGGGCAGTATCATCAAAAAGTTGCTTAGCGTCCTTCATGTCATTCTCAATAAGTGAAAATTAATTAACCTCGTAATTGCTTTGAAATTTCTTTTGCTACTACCTCTCCAGAAATTAAAGAAGGAGGAACTCCAGGCCCAGGAACAGTCAACTGACCTGTATAATATAGGTTAGTTAATTTTTTATTCCTAAGAGATGGCTTTAAAATTGCCGTTTGCTTCAAAGTATTTGCCAATCCATAGGCATTTCCTTTAAAAGCATGATAATCTTTCTTGAAATCACTGTGCGCATAGGACCGATTATAAATGATATGAGTTCTAATATCCTGACCTGTATGCTTTTCCAACCTGTCCATAATCAATCCAAAATATTTTCGCCTAGTGGCTTCATTGTCCTCCAAATCTGGCGCTAAAGGAATTAATAAAAACAAATTCTCCATTCCTTCCGGTGCTACACTAGGGTCTGTAACGGAAGGTACAGAAACGTAGAACAAAGGTTTTTCAGGCCATCTTGGATTACTGTAAATGGCATCTGCATGAGGCTCTAGTGGTTCATCAAAAAACAAGTTGTGGTGAAGAAGGTTTTTTAAACGTTTATTTACTCCCAAATAAAACAAAAGAGAAGAAGGAGCTAAAACCCGTTTGTCCCAGTATTTATCACTATAATTACTGTATTTTGGATCAAGTAAATGCTTATCGACATGGTGATAATCAGCACTTGCCACCAACACGTCAAATTGCAATTCTTCACCATTGGCAAGTTGAACCGACTTTGCCTTGCCTTCAGCTGCGGTAATTTTCACTACCTCAGCATTGTTTCTAAGTACCACACCTTGCTCCTCGGCAAGAGAAACCATGCCTTCAATAATTTTATGCATTCCTCCTTTGGGATACCAAGTACCCAATGCGATATCTGCATAGTTCATCAAACTATATAGAGCAGGAATATTTTGGGCAGTTTCTCCTAGAAATAAAACCGGAAACTCCATTAAACGAATGATTTTATCATTCTTAAAGTATTTCCGAATATGACTGGACATGGACTGAAATATATCCATTCTTAAAACATCTCTAAACAACTTTAGATCTGCAAATTCCATCAATGACAAACTGGGACGATGTACCAAATCATAAATCCCTCTTTGGTATTTAAAAGCCGCTTGTTCCAAAAACTCATCTAGTTTTTCAGACACACCAGGCTCCAAATTTTCAAGTGCCAACTTGAATTCATCCAAATTAGCAGGAATATTCATTATGTCATTTTCGCCGAAAAACACCGCGTAGGAGGGATCAAGGCGAATCAGCTCATAGTAATCAGATGTTTTTTTACCAAAATTCCCAAAATACCTGTCAAAAACATCCGGCATCCAGTACCAGCTAGGCCCCATATCAAAGGTAAAACCATTTGAAGTAAACTTTCTTGCCCTTCCTCCAAAAACCTCATTTTTCTCCAAAATGGTCACCTTAAATCCTTCTGCTGCAAGATGTGTGGCAGAGGAAAGCCCCGAAAACCCTGACCCTATTACAATTACTTCTTTTGATCCCATTTATTAGTTGATGGTGGTATAAACCTTAAGATCGTCTTTTAAAATTTTCCTTGCAATATGTATTCTGTTTTTTACGGTTCCTATGGGTATATTTAGTTTAATCGCTATTTCATGATACTTAAAACCTCTGTAATGCATCAAAAATGGAGACTTATAAACCTCATCCAATTTATCAATGGCTTTGGTAATGTCTTTCATTGTAAAATCTCCAAACACCCCATTCTCAATTACAGCTGATCCGGAATTAAGGAAATGAAGGTTTTCAGTAGTATCTACAAAGGTCCCTCTCCTAATCATCCTTTGGTAATTGGTTATAAAAGTATTCTTCATTATGGTATACAACCAAGCTTTCAAATTGGTACCATCAGTAAACTTATCCTTGTTGGTAAAGGCTTTCACCATCGTATCCTGTAACAAATCATTTGCATCATCCATATCTCTGGTAAGTTTCAATGCAAATGGCTTTAAGGATGTACTGAGCTTTGTGAGCGAATAACTAAATTCTAAAGTTGTCATGGATCCTGTTTTTTTGTTTAATCAAACATAGTCATTGTTAAACACTATAGCAAATATTTTGTCTAATTTATTTTTTATTTTGTTAAACAAAATAGTTGATAAATGAAAAATTAAACA
This sequence comes from Cyclobacterium sp. L-R, assembly GCF_056859355.1. Classification (NCBI taxonomy): domain Bacteria; kingdom Pseudomonadati; phylum Bacteroidota; class Cytophagia; order Cytophagales; family Cyclobacteriaceae; genus Cyclobacterium; species Cyclobacterium sp. L-R. The sequence goes on along the minus strand of NZ_JBSXOH010000033.1, from coordinate 9,323 downwards.
AAAAAAATCCCCCTAAAGACATCTAAAGGGGGATTTTACCAAGAATTTCGCTTAAACAAGCTTAAGAATTTTTGTTTAATATTTACATATAATATTAAACAAAATAATTTATGACCAAGCTTCATTTAGAAATCTAAGCCAGTTTTTATGCATCACTTTCTCAATATCAGCTTCAGAATAACCTCTTTTTTGCAACATTCCAGGAATCCTCCTTAAATCTGCAATTGTTTCGAGGTCATAAGGACTTTGCTCTCTTCCATAGGCCCCATCCAAGTCTGTACCGATTCCGATATGATTGGCGTTTCCTGCTATTTGGCAGATATGATCCATATGGTCTATGACTTTTTCCAAGTCACAATCCATCTCTTTAGGTAAAGAGGTACCTCTTATCCAATTAGGAACCATCATCCAAGCATCCAATGCGCCACCAATCACCGCACCCCTATCTACCAAGGCCTTGATCATCTCGTCACTAAACTGCCTATTATGATCTACCAACGCCCTGCAATTATTATGGCTAGCCCAAACTGAGCCATTGAAGTGGTCCAAGGCTTCCCAAAAACACACATCACACAAATGAGTAGCGTCTAAGATTATATTAAGCCTTTCCATCTCCTTTAATAAGGCACGGCCATTTTTACCCAATGGACCAGAAGCATCCGTACCTTGAGCATATCTACCAGGTCCATAATGCGCCGGACCTAAAGCCCTTAAACCCTTTTCATAGGATTTTTCAAGATAACTCAGATCCACTATTGAATCAGCTCCTTCAAGTGACAGAATATAACCAATAGGTTTTTTATCATTTGGCTCTCCATTCATCCAAAGAGCCACGTGATCGTTCAAAGCTTTTTTATCTCTGATTTGAACCATTTCACCTTTGGCCTCCATGGCTTCATACCAGGCAAGCTGCCCTTGAGTTTGAGCCCAGGCTTGCTCAGGACTGTTCCAACCAGGAAGCGGATTATCAGGAGCCACGTATCGCGCTATCTGAGTTGCTACTACCAATCCTATTTCACCTTTTCTTAAGGTAGGCAAAGAAACCGTAGCATTCCCCCGATCGGTTTTATCGGTCATCCCTTTTTCCCTAGCATTTATCTCCTCTACAGGTTGCGTAAGGTCCCTGTTCCATTCAAGCGCATTCATGCTTAAATCTAAATGGGCATCTATTGTAAACATCTTTGTGGTTGATTTAAATGAATTAAATTATTGTCCTCAAAAAGTAATCCTCCTGTCCCTCGCTACAGCACGCCAGGTATCAATTTGATCTCCTTTTTGAATTACTAGCGCCTCTTGATAAGAAGCAACTGTTGGGCAAATATGAATTGGAACACCATACAAAACATCACCTATTTTATAGGCATGCCCTTCTCCTGCCTCCAAGACCAAATGCTCTTCACTATGGCTCACAGGTACTAAATTGGGTGCATTTAAAAATTTCACCCGTTCAGCTAGTGGATTTTCAGAAGCAATGGCTTTATAGCCTAGATCAACGCAAACATATGAGGAAGTAGGCAAAGATATCACCCTACACAATACCAATGCTGCATATAAAAAAGACTGCTCTGGAAGTCCACTTGCATAACCCTCATCCCAATAAATAAACGTACCAGGAGCACAAGTAATGTGTTCCCTTTTGGAATGAAAAGGGAAGGTAGTCGTTCCTCCAGCTATAATATCAAGTGTCAACTTGTGTTTATTTTCTAACTCTTCCCTCATCTGAGAAATAGGCGCAAAACCTTCGTCACAAGCTATTTCTCTGAGCTTTAGATCAGGATTTCTTAAATGCCCATCATAAAGATGAAACCCAGTAATTTGCAAGCTTTCCAATTGATAGATTTGTTCAAATAAATCTACAGCCGCCTTTCCCGGAACTACTCCTGTTCGGTTCGTTCCTGCATTTAAATCGATATATACCCCTATTTTATTATTGCTAGCCAATGCTTTTTCATTCAAAGCTTCGGCTGCATCAATATGATCTAATAGACAATGGAATTTTACATCTGGATAATCTGAAACCAAAGCCAAAAACCGATCTACTTTAGGCCCTACAGGCTGATAGGCCAGAAGAATATCTTTTACACCTATAGATGCAAGTAATTCAATTTCCGCAATGGTTGCTCCCTTGAAGGCCTTAATTCCGGCATCCATCATTAATTTACAAGCCTCAGCGGATTTGTTGGTCTTTATATGTGGCCTCAATCGGTCAGGTGTCCCTACCTCTTTGATGACTTTTTGAATATTTTCTTTTGCCCTGTCTAAATACACCAGCAGTGCCGGACTATCTATTTTTTCAGGATGGTTCAATTGATACCATTTGTCATTCATAAAATTCTTATTGATTTATTTCAAATGTTGCTTCTATTTCCACTGATATGTTACCAGGTAAAGAACCAAATCCGACAGCACTTCTTGAGCCCAAGCCATTTTCTTCTCCCCATACCTCTGCAAACAATTCACTACAACCATTGATAACAAATGGATGTTCTTCAAAATCCAAAGCACAATTCACCATGCCTAAGACCTTCACCACTCTTTTAATTTTATTTAAACTCCCTAATTGGGTCTGTAGGGTGGACAACATCGTTAATCCAACTTGTCTGGCAGCCGCTTTACCCTCTTCTTTGTCAAGGTCAATTCCAATTTTCCCTCTTATCATGTCTCCATTTTCCAAAACAGGACCATGACCTGAAAGAAACAATAAATTACCAGTGATTACAATAGGACGATAAACACCTCCTGGAGGTGGTGCAGGTGGCAACACTAATCCTAACTCTTTAATTTTTGCTTCAGCTGACATATTTCTATTTTTTAGTTTGAGTTAAATAAATAAATCCAGAATTAAAACCCCTATAAGCCCCAAAATAGACAAAACGGTTTCAAGTAAAGTCCATGAGAGAAAGGTTTGTTTTATACTTAAGTTAAAATATTCTTTTACGAGCCAAAATCCTCCATCATTTACATGGGAAAAAATCAAACTTCCACTTCCTATAGCCAAAACCATTAGGTTAGGATCTCCAATACCTGAGGCAACCAAAGGAGCGATTATTCCGGCAGCAGTAAGTGCCGCAACCGTAGCAGAACCAACTGAAATCCGAATTACTGCAGCTATTAACCAGCCTAAAAGAAGCGGGTTAATTGCCAATTTCTGCAAGGAGGCTCCTATTTCTCCGCTAACACCACTGTCAACCAAGACTTCTTTGAATGCACCTGCGCCTGCAATTATTAGTAAAATAAGCGCTATTTCTTTCACTGCCGAAGCATACCTATTCATGATATCAGCAATACGTATACCTCTCATTATCCCAAGACTAATTGTCGCCCAAATAAGGGAAATCAACATGACAAAATTAGGATCACCCAAGAAGGTGATAAAACCATAGCCAGGGCTATCTTCATTCATTCTCAATCCTACCAAGGACAAAACAATCAATAAAAAAACTGGAAGAAGTGCGGTAAAAAGGCTATTAACGAGACCAGGAAGTTCACTTTCGGCTTTAGGTTTCACATTAAACACTTCCAAGGGAGTGATTTTCATGCGACGCAAGTAAGGTAGCCTACCTAATAAAGGCCCACCTAAAATAATTATAGGCACACCTATGATAAAACCATAAATAAGTGTAGTCCCTATATTAGCGCCAAACTGAGCGACTAACGCTACCGGAGCAGGGTGAGGAGGAAGCAGACCATGGGTGATTGACAAAGCAGCAAGCATTGGAATCCCAAGAAGCATCACAGGAATTTTGTACTGATAGGCAACTGCAAAGACCAATGGCACCAACAATACAAACCCAACATTGAAAAACAAAGGAATGCCTACGATAAAAGCAGTAAGCGCAATGGCCCAGTTGACATATTTTTCACCGAAACCATTCATAAGAAATTGAGCGATTCGCTGGGCAGCCCCACTATCCGCTACAATCTTCCCCAGCATTGCCCCAAGGACAATTACTATCACCAATGCTCCCATCAGGTTCCCTATACCTGATTGAATAGATCCGGAAATATCAGTTAATGGTATCCCCAGCAATAATCCCGCGAGAATAGAAGTGATCAAAAAGGCAATAAATGGTTCAACCTTGATCCAAACAATCAATGCGACCAAGAGTACGATACTTGTGGCAACAATTATAAAAGTCATAGTGGTTTTTAAACGAAGCCAAAAATTACAGCATATTCAGCGAAATGCCTATTTCACTATGAGAAACTTCTATAATTTGTTTAATCTTTTATCCACTTTTTAACTTTGGGCACGCCTGTGGAATGAAGGTATAAAATACACACATGCAGGAGAAAGGACTAATTTTAAGGAATTCACTTCCGCTATAATTCACTTCCGCTATAGTGAATAAAGTATGTTCCGCATATTTCTTTACTTTAATACCCCCCTTTTTCATCCCATGCAGGGTGCAATAGAAAGGTTATTTCCCCTGCCCTTTGAGGCTTAGGAAAGACAGTAAAAGCATCAACTTTAGACATTTTTCGCTTAAGCCTTATAACTGAGGTACTCACCGTTTCTCCATCAAAGTCTACCTGAACCACCCTGTAATACACCAGTTTCTGATGATAGGAAAGTGAATCAAAAAAGGAATAATTTGTAGGATTCAATCCACTCCCTTTAGAATAAATTTCCACGATTTTGGTAAAAGCTTTAGTAGGGTTAAATGACCTCCAGACGTTGTATTTATTATTGTCTTTTTCTGTTGCTGTTTGCCAATTAATCAAATTCCCTGCACTCGTTTCTATAACATAGTAATCCAACCAAGTAACCGGCAGTCTTCAAATTACCTCCACACTCACTGAACCGCTGTCACAGTTTGAACCCGGATTATGTAATAAAATTTCTCCGTCCTGACAATAGTCAGGGGTGAAGCCTGTCCCGTGTTTACGGGAAATGTTGCAATCGCAAGAAAATCAGGCTGTTTGAAGATTTTAGCATAGCACCGCTATGGTGAAATTGATAACAGCAACGAAGTGGCTGATTTTAAAGCGATTTCAGCAGGTAATAGAATGTCTATTGCATATTTCGGGTTGAAGCATTCCCTACTTCAAAAATATTATAGGTGATGGTATAAATTCCTGGAGGAGCTTCTGGATCTATGTCTCTATATCGATCTGATCTTAACACCACATAATCATCGGTAAAAGGAACTACGGTACTATCTATAACATTAGAGACCGAGGCCTGCTGTTCTATTAATTTATCATTTGCCAGCACCTTAACAATAGAAGTATATCCAGCAAAAGCAGGCTCAGTAGCATCCGGGACAACATTAAATGAATTTCGAAAAAAGAAAATTTCCACATCAGCACGATTTATAGTAAGAACACTTAACAATTTCGTAACTTCTCTAAGCACCTTTAGCTCTTCCTCAAACCTAATCAACAATAAACTAAAAACTTAAAGAAACACTACTTTTTAATCTTCTCAAGGAAAGTAGCCCCAATATTGGACCTGCTGCCAAAATGGTATAGATGGCATTTGAATCAGTCAACTCCATTAGGAAAGTGATCAATTGAATACTTATTATGGAAATTGAAAACCCAAGGCTATTTACGATAGTAAGTGCTGTACCTTTAATTTCTGCTGAAGCATTTTGCGCTACGAGTGTGGATAATAAAGGAGAATCTGCAATGACAACCAAACCCCAAAAAAGCAAGAAGCCAACAAATACTACCCCAGATTCACTGTAAAACACTAATGGAGACAGAACACAACAAACGCTTGAAAGGAGCAAGCATACAATGGCAACCTTTTTAGTACCTGCTGCCTGACCTAGATAGCCACTTAGTACGCAGGCCAACCCACCCAATCCAATGATAAGAAATGACAATAGAGGGACATTGAAAAGAACTTTAGAATGTTCTAAGCTGTATTTGCTCAGCATATAGGGCACAAAGGCCCAAAAAGCGTACAACTCCCACATATGCCCAAAATAGCCAAATGATACAGACCGAAATGACCGGTTTTGAAAGATATTTAAGAAAGCCGAAAGTTCTATTTTTTGGCTTGATTTTCGAAAAGGCCCATCAGGCACCATGATCACCATCATTAGACCACCTACTACGCTTAGTAAAGAAGTAGCAATCAAAACAAATTTCCATGGATAGTCCCCAGTCATTTCTTTAAGTAAATGAGGAAATGCTGTACCAATAACCAACGCACCTACTAAGAAACCAAGGGGCTTACCGAGCCCTTTCTCATAGTAGTCTGTGGCTATTTTCATCCCTACAGGGTAAATACCTGCCAGAAAAAACCCAGTAAAAAAACGCAGTGAAAGTAAACTCATTAAGCTATTGGCTTCCCAGATAACCCCTAAATTGAGAAGAGAAGCGAGTAGAGCAGAGATCAAAAACACCATAGACGGAGAAAACCGGTCCGCAATAGTTAATATAGCAAAAACCAATGTTCCAATTATAAATCCAAATTGCACTGCCGAAGTCAGGTGCCCCAGAGCACTGTCCTCAAGACCAAAGTCGGTGACTAAATCATTGATTACTCCATTCCCTGCAAACCAAAGTGAGGTACAACAGAACTGAGAAATTACAATTACTGGAAGAATTAATTTCGAATGTTTCACTAATCGTGATTGTTTTAAAAGAAGAAGTTACCAGTCTAAAATTAGCCTATCCAGCGACCATAATCACACCTTCTCTAACTTCTTTTTCCCAAGCCTCAAGTTTTTCCAATAATAAACTAACCATATCAGACCTATCTGAACTCATGTCATTCCTCTCATTTATGTCATTTGCCAAATTATAAAGCTCGAGGTTTTTACCATTTTTATTTTCCGTACATATTAATTTCCAATACCCACTTCTGATAAAACTTTTTTTGCCATATGCAAAAAACACATCCCGTTCTGGCAAGTTAGTTTGATGCAACAAATTGTCCTTTATACTTTGACCATCAATAATTTCAGTAGGTTTCTGATCAATAAAATCCAAGAAGGTCGGCAGCAAATCCATGCTGAGAACAACCTGATCATTCACATTTCCTCCTTTGATGGCATCTGGATAACTGAAAATGGCAGGAACACGGCTACCTCCTTCGTAAGCACTGGCTTTAAAGCCTTTTAAACCACCATTATTTCCAAAATGATTTGCCCCATTGTCTGAAACGAAAACTAAAATTGTGTTTTCATACTGTCCAATCTCTTTAAGGGACTCGATTATTCTTCCCACACCCTCATCCATGACTTCAACCATTTCTTTATAAATGGATGCTATACTGTCCTCCATTACAGCTTGAGTTCCTGCTATACCAACTTCCCTTAAAACCTTGTCTATGCGCCTTTGATATGGAGAGTGTGGCGCTTCATGCGGGACATAAAGAAAAAAGGGATTACCTGTCTTTTCAGGATCATTCTCTTGTATGTATTTTACCCCGTAATCTGTGATCAAATCAGTAGAATACCCTTCTTCATTTTCAATTTCCCCGCCTTTCCACCAATCCAAGTAACCTTCCTGATCAATATGTCCATGGTAATCAACATTCCCACTTACGAAACCTACAAACTCGTCAAATCCCTGCAAAGTAGGATTGAATGCTTTGTCATAGCCCAAATGCCATTTTCCAAACATGCCTGTACTGTACCCATGTTTCTTTAGTTCTTCAGCCATAGTGATTTCACTAAGACTTAAACCAACATCCCTATGACTTTTAGCTGTAACAACTCCCTCAACTCCAGTACGCTGCTGGTATTTTCCAGTCATTAAAGCCGCTCGAGTAGGACTACATACCGCCCCGTTGGAATGGAAATCCGTAAATTTAACTCCTTGGGATGCCAGAAAATCCAGATTTGGTGTCTGTATCATCTCATTTCCATAACATGAGAGATCTCCATAACCTAAATCATCGGCCATTATCAGCACTATGTTTGGTCTTAGTTTGGTGGATGTTTTTTTATCAGCACAGGAAAATATCAAGAGTGTTGTCAGTAATACAAGTAGTATATTCCTCATCATTCATCATTGTGTTAATCGTGTACATAGAAAAAAAGAGGAGCCTCCTTATCATTGCAGCCCCTCCTTTATTCTAAAGGTAAACAGCAGTAGCCTTCAGCTACCCTATTCAAATCTAATCGTTTATTGAAAATAAGCAATAGCCAATGGAAATAAAACAAGACATTGAATTAACTCATATACTAGCCTTATTATTTAATTTACTGCTCTATAAACCCAACAACCTCATAGGCCCTTTCACCATTCAATTGAATTTTTTCATAAACCACATTTGAAAATTCATAATAGGAATAGCCATCAATTTCAACCCGCTCTGCATCATGCGGAAGTTCATAAATAACAGTTCCTAGCTCAGGCTCTACTACTTCATAAGCATTGCCTACATTGATGTAAAATATACCGTTATACCAGAAATAGTCCCTGTTTAAATGTCTTAACCTGACATAACCTACCGGCAATGTTTTTATTCTAAATCCTATTTTAGGTGTGATCACTATGTACCTACCACCTGAATATGTATAGAAGCGATTACCTGAGTAATAGTAGTTTATTCCTCTATGAACGATCGTTGTTCTATTTGGCAATATCCTAATGCTCACCACTTTCTTTACAGGTTTTCTGTAGACTACTCTTTTGCTCGGAACCCTTCGGTTATCTTTCTTAATGACAAGGACTTTCTTATTTTTTCTTGAGCTTTGTGCATCCACATTTTGACCATTTACAAAAAATAATAGAAAGGCCAAAACGCAGCTTATTTTAACAAAATTTTTCATAATCAATGGGTTTTTAATACAATGATTTGACAAATAATCTGTCATATGGTTTAATCTGATAAAAACCCCTTTATTGACCTCGAGAGAGAAATTAACCCAAAAAAAGTCCTCTAATGCTCATTAGAGGACTTTTTAATTTTTGTTAAATTTTTATCTTAAATGGTAAAGGCATTTTAAACCCAAAATATGCAATAGACAATCTATTACGTGCTGAAATCGCTTTAAAATCAGCCACCATAGCGGTGCTATACTAAAATCTCCAATCAGCCTGATGTCTTGTCCTGAAAATGGTTGACACTTTTGTTTTTCAAATATAGTAAGTGTTTTAATTTCTAAGAAGTTTCATTTAACTTACAGTACCACGATAAAGCGGAGGCAAGCTCTGCTGAGGAGCAACTTGCCAAGGAATAGTCGTTTGGTCCGATAGCGTTGCTATTTTCAGACCGGGCCTTGACAGGTTCGGTCTTCTTTTTCCAATTATATTTCTTTCCAATAACGCGTTCGGTATCATGCCTTGTAAAACCTTCGTCATGTACTTGGTTAGGTGTTAGATTTCCTAAACTCTCGTGTGGTCTCATATCATTA
>NZ_JBSXOH010000032.1:0-10258 GCF_056859355.1 Cyclobacterium sp. L-R | reverse complement strand
CAAAATTAGGTACCTGTTCCAAGTGAAGGGAAAGGTATGCCCCTAAACTGGTAAACCGACAGGCAACCGAGCCAGAAAATCAAAAACATTCAATTTTGAAACCCAAATAGTAAGCTAAAAGGCTTAACTTAATAGCATTGGGGGGGGGTAGTTTTGATGAGGCAGTTTTTTATCAATTAAAATTCATAATTAAAGTCTAGGCTTGGTAGTTTTTTATCCAAGAGTTGAGGCATTTCTTTCTTACCCTATTCAGGCTTAACAAATGATTACATTTTTGTATCGTTTAATGCCAAGCATTCCTAAGCTCTTTTCCCATATACCCTTCCTATCTGGTCCTCTTCTTTTCCTTTAAGACAAATCCTATTCCGGCTCCGATGGCAACACCTAAAGGAATACCAATAGCCAAGTTCTCCATAGCAACTCCTATTGTTGCCCCTATGCCTGTTCCAATTGCGATTCCTGCAGCTACGTAATTCGTTTGACTATTTTTTTTCATTTCTCTCATTTTTTTACTCCCTTACACTGTAATTGCAAAGTTTGGATCTTGTTTTCCTGTTTATTCTACAAGCTATACCCAATTCGCAAATGCATATTTAATTCTACTCCTCCCTCGTTCTTTGGATAACCGGCACCCTTAGCTAGGGTGTAACTATACCCTGCCCCAATACCTGCTTCGTAATTAAAACGTTTCCCTATATTTCTTCTAATTCCCAAAGTAGGAATAATGGAGAAATCACTTACCACCGGAGCATCGTCAGTATTGAACAGTGCCAATTCCGGATGATAACTGGTTTTTAAAGCAATAAAATTACCACTGTTTCCATCAATTCTTTTTGAATTCTCAGCGCGTTTTTTGAGGTTGTAATAAAACCTTGGCTCAACAACAATTACAGGTGTAAGGATAAATGGAGCGTCAAAATCATCATAATAAGTAGTTTCCCATATACCAAAGTCAAAACCTAGCTCTGTTCTTAGGGCAATGCTATTTGATAGTTTTGCTTCATTGTATGCCCAGATTCCTAAAACTCCGGTTTGCAACCCAAATGTTGATTTTTCTACACTTACGTTTTGAGATTTAGCAATTAAAGCTAGTCCGCACAATGTCAAGGTCAATAGTGTCTTTCTCATAATATTACAATTTTAGAATTCATTTATAGCGCATGCCCTTTATTGCATGTTTGTTTAGTTGAGGGCCAATCATTATTCAAAGATTAATTGCGCTGGTTCATCAGTTTAATGGTACAAATATGAACCAGAAAAGGAGGTGATTCGTACTGAAATGAAGATGCGAACGTATTTATGAGATTCAATACTTTTGAAGCAGACTGGATACATCGCAACAAAGATTTAGGGGTTATCCCTTTAATTTAAAAGAAATAAAAAACAGATTTTCAGGTGATTGAATTTTTTCAGATATAGGGAGCGTCTGAAAGATTGCTCCTAGGTATTTTGCTTAAAGTTTTGTCCCTTCAAAGCAATATGTTTTAAGCCTTCCTTTCCACGGGTTGTCCACCCTTGAACATTTTCATTGAAGCCCCTCAGGCTTCACCATTTGAAACTAAGCCAGATTCGAAAAAATAGCTATTCACTAGGAAAGGGCTTTAGCCCATTTTTAAATACCATAACACAGCATCCGGCTTTAGCCGAAATTTAGTTAACAAAAGGGTTAATAGGAAATTGAACTTTTGCCAAAGGGAAGAGGGCTGCAAACTATTTCATTCTAGGGGGTCAATATGTTTCATTTTACTAATTGAAACTCATTCCCCATAGCAAGCCAAATGGCCAAGGCCACGAACTGGGACCTGAGCTTGTCGAAGGGGCCGAAGGGTGTTGAAGAGAACTAGGCTTTTCTAGTAGCTAGGATACTTAGTAATTGTGAGGCGTCTTTGTATTTATTTTATTATTCATAAGACTGCATTTCTAATGTTTTGTTTTTCTCACTAATCAGTTTATATGGTCGATTAAAAGCTTCCTGAGATACCTTAAAGTAGCTAGACAATTTTCTAATCGTATCTTTAGATAAACCCTTTTGATAATTTAAAATTTTAGAAATAGTTCCTTTTGAAAGTTCCAGGATATTGACTAAATCTTTTGCTTTTAAATTATGATCAACCATTAATGTCTTCAATAGGACAATAGGATCAACTTCATTAAATGTATTATTTTCTTTGTCCCATTTCTCAATTAATAAGGTAAGTAACTCAATTTCATCTAATGTTTTGGTATCCTCTTCCACTACCAAATTCTCAAGAACATCACAGTAATCATTATACTGCTCAACACTTTTTATAATTTTATATTTTAAAGTCTCCATTCCAGTGGCATTTAAATTTCCAATCAATAAGCACTAATGTCATATTGTTTTCCTTCTTTACAAAGTTTTGTATACTCAGCATGAGTTCCGATCCATTTAATAAACAGGTGGATTTTTTCCTTCCCAAAATGATATTTGCAAATCAACCTATAGTTGTTTCCACCTATATTAAACACAACTCTTTCAGAGCCTTTCCCAAGTATATCTGCACTATTAAAAGTGGAAATAAGCTCATTGGGTTCATTCCAATCAACCCTCTTTAAAATTGACAACCAAATCTCAAAAGATACTTTACTTCTGGCATTTTTCAAGACAAAGTCCTCAATTGATTGTTTCTTTATTAAATGTACTTTCATATACTTATTGAGTAAATATACAAATAAAGTTTCATTAAAGGAAACTTTTCCAATCTGGAAAAATAAAAATTTTTGGTCTGAGGAAGTTTTGTCTTGACCAAGTACCAAATAGTCCCTATTCCTAAAAATAGCTACTCAATAGAAATGGGCTTTAGCCCATTTTTAAAGACAATAACACAGCATCCGGCTTTAGCCGAAATTTAGTTAACAAAAGGGTTAATTGGAAATTGAACTTTGCCAAAAGGGAAGGTGGCTGAAAATTATTTAATTTAGGGGGGCAATATGGTCCGTTTTACTAAAAAGAAAACCATTCTCGATTCTAACCCTAAACCTCAAGGCAACGAACTAGCCCCTGAGCCTATGATCCCTGAGCGGAGTCGAAGTGCCGAAGGGCTCAAGCCGTCAGCATTCTTAGTTATTGGCAAAATTTTTTTATTTTTTACTTAATGGAGGCACCAACTAAATTATAAAATTTATGAGCACTATCAATATACTTAACTATTTAATGTTCATAGTTGAACTTATCATGCCAAACCAAAGTAAAAACTCAAAATACCTAGCGTGTTAAAAAAGCCATGAATCATTATCATAAACCATAAATCGTATTTGCGCAGGTAAAATATTAAAGATAATAGTGCTCCGATAATTACTACAACAAGTTGCCCTGAAATACCCTGCTGCATATGCATGTATCTGAAAAAACTACAAATTATTAGGATATTAATAGCAAGGCTGATCTTACCGTCTCCAAAAAATTTGATGAATTGCCGCATAAGGTATCCGCGAAATATAATTTCTTCTCCAAATCCCGCAGTAGCCCACACTATCAATAACCAAACGATGGAGAGCCCAAAGTTTCCTTCCAATTGGTTCATGTTTGAGTAATCAATTGGAATTCCTGTTACAATCTCGATACCAGGGACGACTACAAAGACATAGAAAACAAAGAGTCCAAGTGCAACTAGTGGAGCGTGTACAAGGAGGTTTTTTACATTGAATTTTTCACGTTTAAACCCAAGCGCTGAAAATGGCTTTCCCTTGTATTCAATATAATTAGCTATTATAATGATAATCGCGATGATTATATTCTCAAAAGCTGTTCTGGTGATTGGCCCAAAGTACATGAAACAAATAATGAAAAGAGTAACTATTGGAATTATTATTTGTCGTAAGGTCATTTTTTTCATCGTTTTTGATTTTAAATTTTACGACAAAGTAATGAGCTAGACCCCCCAAATCCCTTAAAAACAATAATGTTATTACTGAATGGTAGTAAATTAATAACTGGATGGTCGATAGCTTTTAATGTATGCTATTGAAACCAAGCCATAAATGATTTTCGTTTGTAACGACTGATGTGAATTTCAGCAATCGCATCATTTCCAATAGAAGTTTTTAACCTAATCCGCAACCTGCCATTTGCAATCTTTTCAATTTGGTCCACTGAATCTTTATGAATGATAATTTGACGATTGACTCTAAAAAACAATTGGTCGTTTACTTTTTCTTCGAGATCATTCAATGTGAAATTTGTGGCGATTGCTAGGCCATCATTTTTAACAGCATAAACAATTTTGTGTTCACTATAGAAATATGCAATATTTTCGTAAGTAAGCTTGGTTATTTTCCCTCCATTTTCAATTGTAATAGCAATACCCTTTAGAGATAATTTATGTAAATTATAGATGTCTAGGGAGTAGGCTAGGCCTATAAGAATAAAACTTACCAACAAGGTGATCAGCAAGCCAATTAAAAGATAATAAAATTCAATTTCTCCACCAGCCATTTTATTCAAGACAATAGCTAGCGGAATATACATGACAGTAATATATCCCAAAGTAGAAGCCATAAACCAAGAGATAGAGGCGATTTCTACTTTTTTAGAGAAATTCTTTTTCTTGTAAAATAGGAAATTAAGCTCTGCTATGATTCCGATAAGAACACACAAAATAATAGTAGAAAGAAAACCTTCTATAGGGAATCTATATGATTTTCCACCTGGAAAACTCTCGGGAGATGATAAATGACTGAGGATTAAAGAGAAAACTATAAAGACAATCAATTTCTGAAACCACCTCAGTAGAGAGCTACGGTTAAATCTAAGCGATACAGTAGTTATTGCATTCTTGATCGCTTGTGAAATACTCATTTATTTAAAGTTCTTTGGGGTTATAATATTGTAGGGTCATTAATCATGCTTGATTCAAGGAATATTCCATATCACGAAATTAACATAATTGAACAATTGGACGATGGTTTTATCTTTGATTCCCATCTTTCAATGGCGAAATTGATTGATTTAACGCTATAAATTTAAAGGTTTGGGCTGCGTGAGTCTAATGAATTACAGCGTAGAGTAGAGCCTGATAGCCTTCAATATTTGCTTTTCATAGGATTCTACCCAGCAAATGTAAATCCATTTATATCCACACCACCCCTATGACTCCGGTAGTTTACTACAGGTTTTCACCGGCTGGAATAATTTGGTATCTTCGATACCAGATGCCCATGCTGGGCACACACACTGCATTCAGACTAGGCTGTTCCAGCCGTCAGAATGCTTAGTTATTGCCACACGTTTTTACTTTTTGTTTCTATTCAATATACTCACGATTAAATTCTTAACTACATTCATTTCTTCTGGTTTGCTTGCGGCTGTGAAAAGTGTAATGCTAGCAAGAGCTTCATTGCTAATAATGGCGGTTCGATCAATATTCATAAGGGCTTTATTGGTTTCAAGGAATAGAAGAAAACAAGCCGCAGCTATTCTCTTGTTGTCATCTGAAAAAGCATGATTCTTAATTATAAGATAGAGTAGAGTTGCAGCTTTTTCTTCAATACTCAGATAAAAATCTTTCTCACCTAAGCCTTTTGAAATTTGGGTGATCGCACTTTCGAAGCTTTGGTCTTTCTCAAGTCCGAATACGTCAGACTCAAATTCTAGCTTCATTTGATTTATCAAGGATTGATATTCTTTTTTGACGGGTATTTTGCGGTCTTTATTGATAGGCCTTTAGAGTCGAGCCTTTCGTGATCATAATCATCTAATAGTGCAAGGCCTTTTGCAAACTTATTAAGCCATTGAATTCCTTCTTCTTGTGCTGTTTCCTCAATAGCCCTTCCTAGTATTTGTATACCAGACTTAAATAATTTTAGCTCTTGATTTTTTTGCTCTAGTCGTTTCTCATTATATGGAATACCCTTGGATTAAATAGTCTTTGAGTCTATTGCTTGCCCACTGTCGAAATTGTGTTCCTCTTATGGACTTGACTCTGTAACCAACCGAAATAATTACATCGAGATTATAATACTTGGTAGTCTTTGACTGAGTCTTGCCTTTAATAACGCCATGTTCAGTGGTGTGTGCAAAATCTGCACATACCATAGATTCATCTAATTCACCTTCTTTGAAAATATTCCTAATGTGCCGTCCGACAACCGTCCTGTCCCGATCAAACAATTGTCCCAATTGTTCTTGATTTAGCCAAACTGTATCATCATCAAAAGTCACCTGTACTTCTGTATGACCGTCAGGGCTTTGATAAATCTCAATTTCACTATTTTCTTTCATTTCTTTTCAATGTGCTAGTAGAGTATCCCCTGATAGCCTACTTTGTCAGTACCTCTAAAGATACTAATAACAAGTAAAGAATCAGTAACCCTTCATCAAACCGTACCCAGTTAATTACAGGGTACTTTTCCTTCATACGACTTACCGATAGGGTTCTTCATTTGCTTTTCTAATGACTCTACCCAGCAAATGTAAATCCATTTATATCCACACCACACCTATCAATCCGGTAGTTTATTACAGGTATTCACCGGCTGAAATTATTTAGTATCTTCGATACCAGATGCCCGTAGGCTGTTCCAGCCGTCAGAATGCTTAGTTATTTTAGGCAATGTTTTTTATTTTCATTTAAACAAGTCTTTTAGTTTGTCCCAAAAGCTTTTTTAATCGGTTTCCACAATCTTTGTCAATATTGGTTCTGTCGAACTTGGTATTGTGTTTTTCTTTTGTTTTTCAATTTCGCTCATGAATTGGGGAGTGTCAGCAACAAGCATTTCTCTTGAGTATTTCATTTCGTCATCCACATAATAAATAAGTGCTTGTCCTTTGTCAATAAGTGCAATCGAAATAAGTCCAATGCAAGCACCTGCTGCGAAATCCACTCCCCAAACGAACGATATAGCTGAGTCCTGATTTGTTAAGTCGGGCTTTATCCAATTCCAGTCATTTGTTATTTCTGTTGGCTGGTCAAAATAGGTCTCAAAGAATGTTTCGTGTCCGTTTATTGAACAAGATAGTCCGTCAAGTTCTGTGATATTTTCAGAGTCACCCAAGATTTTAAAGTCATAACCAAGTCCCTTAATTGTCTCTTCAATTTGTGTTTTTGTTGGTATGTGGGCCTTTCTAAGAAAAGCTACTTGAGTCATTGACATTTCGGTCTTGTTTTAAATATTGCCTAACGAGATTCAGCTTGGAGACGGCGGGCTTTCTGAGACGTTCACTTCATGCCTACTCCTAATTTTTTAAAGATACTAGACTTTCTATTTACCCTGAACCGCCTGCTGTAATCCAAGGTGATGTTATAGTGCCTATTCTTTTTACAATTCAATGGAAATTTTGACTTTTCCTCCCAATCCTTTTTCTACTATGTCGAAGAGCGTTTTAAGTGTCAGATTGCTTCCGTTATTTTCGACCCTTGAAATGTAGGTCCTTTTCTTATCTACTAATTCTGCCAATTGCTCTTGTGTCAAATTCTTGTCCTCCCTGGCTTTCTTCAATAATACACCGATCTTGAACGATTCAAAATCTCTTTCAAGTTCGTCTCTTCGTGATGTGCCTTTCCTTCCATACACATCATCTTTTATGTTTTTCCAGCTTTTCGTATTCATTTCTTTGTTCTTTTCTTTTTTTCTGGGTCTTTTTCAGCAAAGTATTGGTCCATCAACTTACTCGCCTTTTCTATTTCCTTGGGTGGTGTCTTTTGTGATTTCTTTTGAAAGCCATTTAATAAAATAACTAGCTTACCTTTGTCAAAAAAACAAAACACCCTCCAGATGTTTGATCCCAACTGGATACGGGCTTCAAACAACCCCTTCTTTGTTTTGATAGGCTTCAGGTAAGTTTCAGGAACTCTTTCAAGGGTCTCAATAGCCTCAATAACTTTATAAATTTTGTTTTGAACTTTGTCGGTCTGCTTTCTCAGAAAGTTCTCAAAATGGTTTTGGTAAGCTATGACTTCCCTTACTTTATCCATAGACGTAAATGTAACTTAAAGGTTACTATTTTCAAAATTCTAAAATTTTCTTCCGTGAATAAGGCTTCTCAATATCCGCTAGTAGTGTAGCCCCTGATAGCCTACTTTATTAATATAAAGACAATAATAAGCAGAAAACTTTCAACGCCCCGACTGGGTGTAGAATCCTCTACACCCTTTTATTCCTAACTGACTTTGAAGTCGAAATCTTTTATATGCCATTTGCAATGGCTTCTGAAGCCTCCCTTGATGTAAACAAATGGACAAAATTTTGCATACTGTACTGAAATTTGAGACCCCATCCTAATCAACAATACACTTGGGCAGCATTCATTTGCAATTCATTCAAGGATAGACTATTTTAAGTTATGGGAGAGGCTTATCAAATAAGAGATCAGGAAATCGAGCCTGCCCGAGGCAGACAGGCATGACAAAATCATCAGGCCAAAAGATTTTTGTAGCAAGAGTCCACCCCGATAAACCGCGGCAAGTACTGACCTTTGGAAAACAAATATAAACAGATGAAATTATGCTGGATTAGAAGGTTTGATAACCGCGGATCATTGGTAATTCTGTCCATTTCCAATTGCAAATTGGAAAGGATAGAAGGGTGTAGCTGCAAACCTACACCCAGCTCACGAAGGCATTAACTATACCTAGGGGGGGTAGTAGCCCTCTTTAATTGATATGTTTTCAATTACAAGAAAATTTACTTTTTAGGTTTAAGAATGAAATTCTCTACTTGATGCTTATCTAATTTATAATCGACACCATAAATGGTTTTTTGTAATTCAACAATTGAATTTGGCTTGGTTTTAGGTATACTCTCGAAATAACCTTCATTAATCCAAAGAATAGAATTTTCTAAGATGAATCCTTCTTTGGATTTGTCATCCAGATAGTCCGAAATCTCTTTGGAGGTAAAAAATGATTTTCTTTCCATTTTCACATTGATTTATAATAGTAGGAGTCATTCCCTGTAACGTACGGCTAAAGTACACATTTCTCTTTATTCTCTTTACAACTACCACTAAACTAACTAAATTCTTCTAAATAAAAAACCTATAGGGCCTTTAATTAGGGTTTTTAGGATAATTTATAGGTTTTGCGGTATGCATTTGTTAACACCAAAATTGGCAAGGGCGCTTCTATTCACCGCTGAAACCGCTTTAAAATAGCCTCTTCGTTGCAGTCTTTAATTTTTCCTTTGCGGTGCTATACTAAAAGCTCCAAACAGAATGATTTCCTTGGGATTGCAACACTTTCCGTAAATTAAGAGACAAGCTATCACAAGTTCTTTATCATAATACGGGTCTAAAACAAAGAACCCTAAGCCAACAAATAGAATCAGTAAATTTTCATTCTAACAACGAAAAAAAATAAAAGGAGAAAACCATTCTCCATAGTAACCCTAAATCCCAATATCACTTCAATATTTTAATGAAATTTACCCTGTATACGGTCCCTGAGCCTGTCGAAGGGTTCCAGCCGTCAGAATACTTAGTTATTGTGGCAAGTTATTTTTTTTCAATTGTTTTTATCAGTTTGTCATTCTCGTAATGTTCTGTTTTTAAAGTGTCACCATTCTTGTCAAAGTACACCCAAATTGAGTCACGTTTAAACTCATCTTCTGATTTGTCTGTCCAATTTTCTGTTTCTAAGGTCCAATATTTCTTAGCGGCAATCTGTCCTGGTTTATAAATCCAAGTTTCTGTCTTCAAGGTTACTCCGTCTTTTGGCCAATAGCCAGTCCCTGATCTTGTCATTTCTGGTTTTGTCAATTCAGTAAACGCAAGTAATGGTAAGGGTGTGCAGAATATAAGCAAAATTATAGTCGACAAACTCATGCTTTTTTGAAACCAAGTTTTCCTGTTCTTAAATGTCAAAATGCCAACTGATATTAAAGTTAGTCCCCAAAAAATTGGAAAAATGATTGCGTAAATCAATGAAGTTCCACCTGTCATGGTACTTGCATGCCATGCAAAAAGAATATTAACAAGAATAAATCCTGTCGCTATCCATGTCAATTTTCGGTTCCACTTCATTGTCTGTTTTTAATTTGCCACAACGGTTTGCATATGGCTTGTGGCGGTTTCGAAGCACTTTTCTGTCCCCCGAAACCAAAGCTGGCTACGAAGCGAAAATCTTGCTGGTAGCCGTTTACCCGCCATAAGCTATATGTGTTGTTGAACGAATCCTGCTAAGGCAGGAAGCCGGCAGTTGTTGCCGTTTCTTCCTACATTAGACTTATCGTTAATATTAAACATTTTAAGCTATGAAAAAAAAAGCAATCTATCATTGAAAAAGCCTGTGAAAATGTGCCA